>NZ_PDDM01000003.1 GCF_002914585.1 Pseudanabaena sp. BC1403 | reverse complement strand
GTATGCTGTAAGCTGCTGTCATTTTCGTTTCTTTTTCTGTCTCTTCTGTTTCAATTTTATGTCCTATCTTAACCTTACTTTGCTATACATCTGCGATCGCGGGATTAGGTAAGATTTCAGGATTGACGCTCTTCTTGTAGTCCTTCTAACAGTTCATCTACGGTGACATTGCTTGAATTCATTAAGGATACAAAGCTTTCTGTTAGTGTTGTGACTTGGGGAATTCTGGGGACAATTACGGCAAATTCACCGATTTGGAGCAGGGTGAGGGTTTGTCCTTCGTGGGTTTGCAGGGTGTTTAGCACATCTTGAGGAATGCTAATTTGTCCTTCTTTTTGTACTTGTAGAGAGAAGACTTTCATGGAAGTATTTGCTGATTCAGTTAAGTACATCAGTCCTCCTGATTTATCTTTACAGTATAGTCTTGGATTTATATGTTGATGTGGCGATCGCATTAAATATAAAGCAATTGATTAGCAATTTCATCGGCTGTCAATGGATCGAGAATCGAGAAGTTGCCGTTATATCCTTACAATTCATTAGATCGTTGTAGCATTTTCAAAAGTTTTGTGTGATTTTGCCAGATTGCCACTCTACTATTTTGATAAACTTTGGCGATGAAAGGGGATTGATTTCCCTTGATGAATCTCTCGATGCTGTCTAGAGCCTGAATAAAAGTTTGTGACATTTCTTCACCACTGGCATCGCCGATCGCTAAAACAAAAACTCTTGCCTTAGAACTAGCGATCTCTATTTGCTCAGAGGGCGTACGTCCCAGATTGGCATCTTTAGTCAAGACAATCCATCCTCTACGGCTGACTTCTGACAACCATTCGACATCTGGAGAATTGGGGGCAAAATGATCGATATGCGCTTCAGCATTTGCGCCTGCGTTGCGTAGGATTTTGACTAAATTTTTGCCTAAGGCTCTATCTACAAAAAAGATAGGCTTATCGGTATTTTTCTTGTTCACGCAATTTGAGGAGGGAGTTCGTAGCGGATCGCTTCTTCGATTTGGAGTCTTGTGCAGCCGTAGTCTTCAGCCAGTAAATCTATAGAATCTCCTGCTCGATAGCGTTCGGCAACAATGGATGTGGGAATGCCTGTATCAGCGATCGCTAAACGCCCAAAGGATACGGCGGGATCGAAGACGAGAAGTTTTGGACTATCGGATTGATTGGGGCGCAGGTTGGGGAATAGGCGAATGGCAACTTGGCGATCGTATTCGATGCGTTTGAGGAGTTGATTAAGAGTTTGACGCATGGCTAACTGTCCATTTTCGGAGGCGTTAATCAGTTTTCCTACGGATTCGACAAAGAGGTTTACGCCGTCGGTCTGGAAGTCAATGCTTGCGAGGGGATGTGGGGTGGCAAATTCACGTTCGATGTAGTCAAGGGCGGTGCGAACTTTGTCTAAGCGGATATTGTGGTCTTGGCGAATCACTCGCAATACATGAGCTTCTACGAGGTTGATGAATGAGAGTTGTGAAAATTCGGTGCTGGGGCGCTGGATGAGGGGGGCAGAAAATTGTTGTCCGTCTTTGGTGTTGTAGGTACGCCCATGTAGCCAAGCTTGTAATGTACCCGATGGAATCCGCAAGTAACGAGCGGCATCGGCTACTGTATAGGCTGGAAGGTTTTGAAGTTTGGTTGCATTTGTCATTTTTGATTTAGCCGATCGCTAACGTTGTTAGTGGTTGAATGGTTTGCAATTCATCATTTTCTGTTTGTTGAGCGTGATATAAGTCCCAACATTGTTGAAGATTCATCCAGAAGTCTGGTGATGTGGAAAAGAATTTGGCTAGGCGGAGGGCAGTGCTAGGTGTGATACCTCGGCGGCGATTGATGATTTCATTTACTCTTTGATAGGGGACATGAATGGCGTTGGCTAGTTCTTGCTGCGTTAATCCCAACGGAATGAGAAATTCTTCTAATAACATTTCCCCTGCGTGGGTTGGTGGGCGATGGGTTGGTATGCGTGTCATATTTAATACTTCTATCTTTAACTTAGTGATAATCTACAATTTCTACTTGATTTGCACCTGTGCTAGTCCAGATAAAGCAAATTCGATATTGATTATTGATGCGAATACTATGCTGACCTTTACGATCGCCTGCTAATGCTTCTAGTCGATTGTTGGGTGGAACGCGCAGATCGTTGAGGGTAGTTGCGGCGTTGATTTGGTCGAGTTTGCGGGTTGCAACTTTACAAATGGATGCTGGACAAACTTTTCTTGCCTCCTGAGAGTTTTTGCCGTTGAAGATGTCTTCAGTGCCTTGATTTTTGAATGAGACAATCATGATTTAGCATAATAACACGGATGTCATGCTAAACATGCATTTTAAAATTTTATTTCTTCTCGTACTAGTCTTTCTTCGTAGTCTTCTAGATTTTTGAGATAGTCGCTAAAGTCGGATTCGCTGATGGTTAGGGATTCGCTAAATTGCGTCCATTGCTGCCAGCGTTGGTTGTCTTGTTTGAGCATGAGAAAGTCAATAAAGTCACTGACTTCCTGAGCGAGTTCATTGGGAAGATGTTGGATTTTGGCGATCGCTAGGTCTTGTACTGTCATAAGTTTCACTTTTTGATACGGCTGATATCTAGAATAGGAGCTTTACTTTTTAGGTTTGGCTTCAATTCCTGCTTTGAAGGCAGTAAGGAAGACTTCAACAAAATCATTTTTGGCAATTTTTTTGATGGCTTCAAATGCACCTGCTGTGAGAGCAGCAACTAGACGATCTTTAAGGGGTGGTTTGTTTTCTATCTCTTCCATTGCGGCGGCGGTGATGATTTCTTTGCCTGCTTCGCTGGTGGGATCGGAGATTTGGGGGACGATTCCTTGCAGGATTTCAACGAGTTCTTTGGCTAGTTGTTGGGTGTTGGGGTCGTCTGTGCCGTAGTAGTTGTTTTGTGTGCCGATGTTGTCGCCTGTGACGGTTTGATCGCCTGCGATGACTTGTCCTACGGGGGCGTTGAAGTTAAAGGTCATATCTTTCTCGTTGGGTAATGTTTGGTGGTTGGTTAGGACTCAGGTGCTTTTTGGTTGTTTTGTGTGGCAATATTATCACCCTGTACTATTAGATTTCCAATAACTACTTGACCTACTGGTGCATTGAATGTGTTCTGCGAGTCTTTTGGATTGGATTTATCTTCAGGGGGTAAAGGTGTTTGAGCTATGTCGTAGTTGTAGTATTTGCATCGGGCTTGTATGGCGGTGATGACTGAGAGGGCTTCTTGGCTGGCTTCTGTAGGGATGAGGGTGAGGAGATGGGGGAGTTGTTGGGTGAGGGTGGGTAAGTTGCGATCGTTTTTAGTTATATTAATCAACGCCTCTTGTACCCGCAAATGCATATCAAAACCGCAATATTTCAGAGATTGAATAAGTGATTCAATTGCTTGTTTACCGCCAATATTTTCTAATGCGCCTATTAATTTATTTTGTACATTTGAATAATTAAAATTAACATCGCGGAAGTTGAAACTCTCAATAAGATGATGAAGTGCTTTTTTACCGCCGATTTTACCCATTACCTCTGCTACGCTCTCGACAATATAAGAATTTTCATCTTTCAGCAAATCAATAAGATGTTCAACAAATTCTTCACCTCCAATTTTGCCTAATGCTTCTGCCGCAATTGCTCTAACATAAGGAAAATGTTCTTGATCTTTTAAGACTTTTATTAGAGGCTCAACCGTATTGTAAGAGCCAATTTGGCTCAATGCACACGCAACACTCTCACGAACATAGGGATCTAAATCATTAAACACTTCATCAATAAGAGGCTGAACTGCTTTTTCATTCCCAATTTCACCTAAAGCTCTTGCAGCACTTTTGCGGACATTGGGATTATTATCTTTAAGTAAATCAATAATATGTTCAATAGCTTGTTCGCTTCCAATTTCCCCTAATGCCTCTACTGCCTTACTACGAACATTAGTTTCTTGATCTTGGAGAGATTGAATGAGCGATTCAACAGATATTCTACTTCCAGTTTTACCTAAAATCTTTGCTACTTGTCCCCGAATATCAGGATTTGGGTCATTAAGCATATTAATAAGATGACAAATACCTTTGTCACTGGCAATTTTCCCTAATGCCTCAATTAGATTTCTACGAATATAATTATCATTATTTTCATCTTGGAGATTACAGATAATATCTTCAGCAGCTTGATCGTTGCCAATCTTTTCTATTGCACATATTGCCTCTCCAACAACGAGGATATTTTTATCTTTGAGTAAGTCAATTAAAGGGGCGATACATCTATTGTTACGGATTTTTCCTAATGCTTCTGCTGAATATTGACGAACTTCATAAATTGGATCGCGCAGAGATTCAATAAGAACATCAATAGATTCTTCACTACCAATTATCCCCAAAGCTTCTACTGCAAATCTGCGGACTTCATCGCTACAACTTTTTAGGACATCAATAAGATGTTTTACAACTTGATCACCTCCAATTCTAGCTAAAGCTTCTGATGCCGCTTTAGGTGCATCATCTATTTCGGCAATTAATAAATCACAAGTACTTTGACAAAATTCCCATAGGCAAGGAATATCCAATTCATCAGTAGAGACAGGATTTATAGTTTCGTCATTTGTGATTTTTCCTAGAGCCTCTACCTCGCTACTACGATTAGAATCTCGATTTCTAAGTATGTCAAAAAGAGGTTCAATAGCTCTTTCATCGCCAATCTCCCCCAATGCCTCTGCTGCTCTTCTACAAACAAACGAATCTTGATCTTGGAGAGATTGAATAAGAGGTTGAACGGCTTGCTTGTTGCCGATTTTACCAAGCACTTCTATTGATTTTATGCGAATATCAGAATCTTGATCTTCGAGGGTTTGGATCAGAGATTCAACTGCTCTATCATTGCCAATTAAGCCTAATGCTTCTATTACCTTAGTACGAACATGAGGACTTTGATCATGGAGAGATTTAAGAAGGGATTCAATAGCATTATCACTGCCAATTGAGCCTAGCACCTCTACTACTGTTATACGAATACCAAAATCTTGATCTTCGAGACATTGGATAAGAGATTCGATAGCTTTATTTGTACCAATAGCTCCTATAGCAGTTAGCGCACTCATCCACTTATCAGCATCTTGCTGTTTAGAAAATTGCAAGAGGGATATGATCGTATAATCAGATTTCGTTTCTCCTAAAAGCTCAATCGCCGACCCCTGAGGTATTTCCCGTTCCTCAATTTCCCGAATCAACAACCCAACAGTCTTTTCCTGAAACTCATACTTCACCGCCCCAGCCAACCTCGCCCCCAACCGCAAATCTACCTCCAGCGCCAGCCGTACCACCCGCACCGCCTGCTCCTCACCCTCCACCAACTCCAACATCAACGCCAAAGGTTCTGTCCATTTCAAATAATTGAGATAGTCATGCTGTAATCGTTCATAGCTGATTTGTTGATTTTCTAATAGTCCTAACAACCACTCCGCCGCATAATATTCTTGAATTAATTGATGCTCAAATTCAACGCGATCATTATTAATCTGAATTAAATGATGCTTTAGTAAATCATTTAGCCATCTAATTGCACAGTCATCAGGATATTCTACTTTTCCTTTCAAGAAATCAACCAAAATACTTTCTGCTTGTTGACGCGGAATCGTCACCCGTGCATCTGTCAGATTTTTGCCGCAAGTCATCTTAAACGCTAGATACTGTAACAACCGTCCACACCATGTCCGCAAGCGCTCTGACAGTAACTCCTTCTTGCTATCTCTATAGCCCACCGTAAACGCCCGAAACACCATACCCAAATTCGGTGGAATCTGCTCAGACTGCTGAAACAACGAACAAAGCATCCATAACAACAAAGGTGTTTGCCCAAACTCCCGCAACCGTCCCGACAACTGCCGCAACAATCTCTCCCCCTGCTTCGGCAAATACGCCATCACAAACTGCTGCATCTGCGGCTCCGTCAAAGGCTGCATCTCTAACCGCTTGGCAATCCCCAAATCCCCACCCGCACTCAACTCCCGCGTCGTAAAGATCATTGGGCAAGTTTTTTGATAAAGCTCCCGAAATTGATTCACCCGAGCGCGACCGCGATCCGATGGCAACTCATTCACCCCATCCACCAACAGCAACAACCGCCCCTGACGCAATAGCTGCTTAATCCCCGCCTCATCAATATTCAAAGCAGGATCGTGTTTGTGCATAAAAGCAAGAATGCGATCGCATACAGAAGACTCATTCGCCTCCGAAGGCAAATACCGCAACTCCACCAACACAGGAATTTTCGCTAAGCGATCGCTTAACGCATTTTCCGCCTCCTGTAACAACAACCGCGCCAAAGCCGTAGACTTCCCCGATCCTGATCTACCCACCAGCAACACATGATCCGATGCATACTTACAGATCCCCTCCAGCACAGGCAACCGCTCAATTTTTTCCTTCTTTTCCTCTTCCCCTTTTTCCTTTTGACTTTCTACTTTTTCCTTGTCCACCGTCTGCACCTGCACCATCAAGCCGAAATCAAAAAAAGCAGGTGCAATGCGATCGCGTTCCACCCGTTGCGATTCCCGTCCCGTCGCATCTGTCAGCGTATACAAGCGCCACCATTGCTGATAAGCACTTACCAGCGATCGCAAATAATCATCAAAACAAATCTCTTCACCCATGCTGTAAATCAATCCCTTAGGACATAAATAAACCAAGAACTCAAGTTCTTGGCTAAAAGCTCAAGTCCACTGAAGTGGACTACAGAATACCGTTAATTAACCCGTTTCAACGGGTTTGAGCTTTTAGACCGCACTTGAGTGCAGGGCTATTGAAAATTGATTTTATAGACTTCCACTGAGATTTAGTCTTTTTTTCATCTCAGCAAAACTAATCGGCTGTTCTACTCGACGTTCAGCAATGATCGCTAAATCATGAATGTCTTCTAGCATTTGCTCATACTGCTCAATACTTAAAATCACGGCTGTTTTAGTACCGTTTGCATCCACAATATATTGCTCTCGTGCTGTAGTAGTCATATTTTGATTTAGGTGACACTCCCATACATATTAGCAACTTATACCTGAAGACTAAATAAGTAGCAAAGCATAAGTAAACTTAAAACCAGAGAGCGTACCGCCCGCTGGTTTTAGTTTTTAATGATGCTGAACTACTTATTAGAAAATGCGATCGCCCGAACAATCGACCGAACAAACGTTAAGATACCGACGGGGATCTAGTCTGCTAGAATCAGGGCTAGGTATTTACCCTCCTGCTTAGTTCATGCCCCACTCGTTGGGGATCGTTTGGGAATCTTTTTAGAGCCACGTCACCGCCATGATGCAATCGGAAAATCTTCGTCAACGTGCCGCCGTCTTGGGTTTGCAAGTCTTTAGCAAGCGCTCAGCCGTGCGGCTTGGCATAGTCACCCAAATCTGGCTAGATGTCGATCAGAGGCGAGTTGTCGGTATGACCGTCGCTGAGCGCTTCGTCCCAGGAACACCGATTGGCATTGGTGACACATTCTTCATGTCCCTCGATAACATTGACCTGCTGGGACCAGATGCGATTTTGGTAGATGACGAATCGATCCTCGAAGACATCTTGATTACCGAGCGCTACACCAGCCTAATTAACAACGAGGTCGTCACTGAGTCTGGCGAATTACTGGGTAAAGTCAGAGACTTTAAATTTGAGCCTGAGACAGGTAGTTTACAGTTTTTAATCGTTGCATCCATCGGCAATCCGATTATTCCAGCGAGTTTAATCAGTACCTATGAGCTGGATGTGAATGAAATCATCGCCGTAGGACGCGATCGCATCATCGTCACCGAAGGCATGGAAGATCGCATGACCCAACTTAGCAAAGGATTGCTAGAGCGTCTAGGACTAGGTAAAGCACCTTGGGAAGACGACTTTGATGATGATTACATGCCACCATCGACAACAGTTCGTGACAATGCCCTGTCATCAGGTACAAGAAGCACCTATTCTCCACCACCACAGCAGCAACGCCCCGTCTATCGCCAAGAGCAATCTTGGGATGATGGCGACAATTGGGCAGAAGAGCGTGTCCCTGCTAACCCACCGCAACGTCGTCAAGCCAGAGCCGAAGCTCGTCCTGAGCCATCGCGCCCGATCGCACCACCACCATCGTCGAGCAACAACTATGATGACGACTACGATGATTTTGAAGATGATTATCTAGACTCTAAGCCTAATTTTCGTAACGAAACCCAACAACAAATCCGTGATGCTTGGGGTGAAACCAAGATTCCTGACAAGTCCAAACAACGCATTCCCGAAGAGGAATTTGACGAGATCTAATGCTACCCCGTGACCTCCTTAATCATGTAGAAAACAGAGAAACGATTAGCCGACTATTGGATTTAGGCGATCGCGCTATCCAAACTTGGGAAGTCGTGTGCAGCGATTTTTTGTCGCCGCCCGAAGTTGCTGAGGCATTGCGAGTATTTGGCAAAATGACCGAGATCCAATGCATAGCATGGGGCGGTTACGAGCAAGCCGAACGCCAAAGATTAGCGATCGCTCGTAGTGAGTTGCCCCTTGATATATCAATGGTCAGCCTCACACCGATCTCGATCTCTGGTAATTTTTTATTCGACACCGCCACCCATCGCGATTTTCTCGGTGCTTTGCTGGGCTGTGGCATCGAGCGCCAAAAGGTCGGCGATGTGAATGTCTTGGGTGAAAAAGGCGCACAGGCGATCGTTGTACCTGAGTTGTTGGAATATTTGCAACTCCATTTCACTCAAGTCCGCACAGTTCCCGTTAAGGTAAATGCCATCGATTGGGAAGAACTCAAAATTCGCATACCTGTAACAAAAGAACTCACTTCCACTGAAGCTTCCTTGAGATTAGATGCGATCGCCTCTTTTGGTTTCGGAATGTCGCGCAGCAAAATGGTGGACTTGATCAACGGCGAAGATGTGCGCGTCAATTGGAAGACTATATCTTCGCCCAATTTTCAACTCAAAGCAGGTGACCTCATCGCGATTCGTGGCAAAGGACGAGTCACGATTGGCGAAATTATGATTACTAAGAAAGAACGTTATCGAGTGCAAATGACGCGATCGGTTTAATACAAATCAATTCCAGCAAAAAGTAGAGGCAATTCATCAATTGTAGAGGCTCTTTTGCGATCGCTTACAAGCCATACAATTCCTTAAACCAAGTCACAAATTTCTGAGCGCGTGGATGCTGTGGATCAAGAATTTTCTCCATTACTGCTTGGTGCAACTGCCGCCCTGGGGGATTTTGCCAAGCTAGCCAAGTGTAAATGTTGGCTTTGTCAATCTGAAATTCTGTAAATTTTGCTCCTTGAGTTTTGGCTACTTCAACTGATGATTGAGCAAACTGCCATAACATCTCGGTTTCATTAGGAATCATATATGCCAAGAACGTTTCGAGCATACCACTCTGTTTATTATCTGGCATCATCCAAATACCAAACTTAATTCCATTAGGAGCGTCACAAATCAACCCATTTTCTGGTAGATCTGCGGGTAAATCAGGAACACTTTTAAGACAGGCATTTCTGATGCTTTGCCAACGATCTGATGGTTTTTCATCTGCATCCACCACAATACCAAGTGCGGAACGTCCCGATTCTTGTAGCTCTGTAGCAATCAGATCGGGGTCGCTTAAATTTGAGTAACCAACGTTATCGCGAATGTAAACAATAGGATTTTTCTTTGTTCCCCAATCTATGCCACTTGCCTCGATTAGTTCTGGAATGACTCGAACTTCTTGTACGCCTTCTACCAGTAGAACGTTCTTATGAATTAAAGCCATTTCTACCGCACCTCAATATTGCGTTCGGCTGCGATCGCAATTTGTCGCTCTGTGAAAACAATACTGTGTGGCTTTCCTTTCTCAATTCGATGAATCGTAATCCCATCTTCACTAGGATTTTCAGCATTCGCAATATCCGCTAAACTCTGCCAGCAGTCATTACTATGGGTAGTCGCAAAAATCTGTACATTAAGGCGTTTTGCAGTTTCCCAGAGCATTCTCCACATATCAGACATCACGGTAAAGTGTAGCCCAGTATCAATTTCATCAATAAGTAAAACTCCATTTTTTGCATTTACAATCGCAAGAGCGAGTCCTAACATTCGCCACATCCCATCACCCATGCTACCAATAGGGATGCGCTTATTCTCGTCGAAAAATTGCACAACAAAACCACCACGCGAGCCTACGTAGCGAAACCTTACTGAACTAACTATTGCGATTCGTTTGATTCGAGGTTCAATGATTTGCAGTGATTGAGTTACAAGATCTTCCTCTGATGTTAGTACCAATTCGTCAAATAACTCGATTGCTTCTTGTGTGTCGAGTGAAGACGAATTTACAAATTGGATATTTGAATTTGGCTCAGCTAAGCTTTTTCTGAAATATTGCATTTGGAGTAAATCGGAAGAGAGGACTCCTTCTTTGGAAAGTTTGAATGGTATATCAGTAATATTGTTAGCCCCTTTGATACATAAAGTTGGTGATTCTATATCTGAGTTTAGTGTTTTTATATCCTCTACAGAAAGAACTACTTCAATTGGTACATTATGATCATTTACTCCTCTAATTGAAAATTGACTACCAAAATCAATTTTGTGATCATAAAAAAGATGACGAATTACTAGGTCTCGCTCTTGATTCTCTTCATTAAAGATATATTCACTTCGACCAAGAATGATATTGTCTAATACACCAACATTGGCGGGTAAATTTAGAAGTAATTGAATTGCTTCTAAAATAGAAGTTTTGCCACTGTTGTTAGTACCAACAATGAGATTTAACCTTCCTAGTTGTTCCATCTCAAAGAATGGGAAGCAGCGAAAATTTTCGATTTTGATAGATTTCAACATAATTGGTTACTAGGCATATAAGTAATCGTGTGTAGGATGGGTTAGCGATCGCGTAACCCATCATCGTTTAATTGTATAGATGCGTTACGTTACACTAACGCATCCTACAAATAATGAAGCTTTCCTACTTATAACTTTTAATCCATTTAAGCACTGAAATACTTAGCCGTAGGATGATGCACGATTAACGCCGTGGTTGACTGTTCGGGATAGAGTTGTTCGCTCTCATCCATGACTAAATCAACGCGCTTCGCATCGAGCAAATCTAAGAGCTTGAACTGATCCTGCATATTCGGACAGGCGGGATAGCCGAAACTATAGCGGGAGCCATGATAGCGCTGCGCTAGAATATCGCGAATATTATCAGGATCTTCCGCCGCAAAACCTAACTCGCTACGAATGCGAGTATGTGTCCATTCCGCAACTGCTTCCGCCATCTGCACGGCTAGACCGTGGAAATAGAGATAATCGGTGTATTGATTAGCTTTGAATAGACCTTGAGCAAACTCAGTGGCGATATGTCCAACCGTGACCGCTTGCAATGGCATCACATCTATAATTCCTGACTCCTTGGGTGAGAAGAAATCGGCGATACAAAGGCGACGCAGCGACTTTTGGCGGGGGAAGACAAACGAGTTTATTGGCTGGGCTGCGTGAATATCATCAATGTCTTTGGGATCGTAGAAATAGACCGTATTGCCTTCGGCTAGCACAGGGAAATAGCCATAAACCGAAGTCGGGGCTAGTAACTTCTCATTGATAATGCGCTCTTTCCACGTTTCTAAAATTGGATAGACTGTCTCTTGCAAAAATGCATCATATTCCTCACGAGATTGATCTTGCGGCTTGCGGAATTGCCATTGACCTGCGATTAGAGCTTGCATATCTAGATTCCAGAATAGATCCTCAAAAGGAATATCATCACCTTGGAGAATCTTGGTTCCCCAGAAAGGAGGCTTGGGGCGAAGAATATCAGTATCTACGGCTTCAGAACGCACGATGTCCAGATATCGTTCAGCAAGTAGCGCTTCTTTTTTGGCTTTTTCCTCTTCACTAGAAATGCCGTCAATAGCATCAGCCGACAAATCTTCGATCGCTAGATCTTCATCCAAAAAGCCTTTAGCATCTTCCCATTTGCCTTCCAACTTCGCGGGCATATACTTGTCCATAAAGTTGAGGTCAGAGAAGGCATCTTTGCCGTATACGACACGCCCGTTATAGCTATTCTGACAATCTTGATAAACGAATTTTGGTGTCAGCGCGGCTCCACCGAGAATCACAGGCACAGTAATACCTCGGCGGTTAAATTCTTGAAGGTTATCTTTCATAAAGGCAGTGGACTTGACGAGTAATCCACTCATGGCGATGCAGTCAGCTTGATTTTCCTCATAGGCTTTGATAATATTCTCAACGGGCTGTTTGATGCCGATATTCACGACTTTGTAGCCGTTATTAGAGAGAATAATATCGACTAGATTTTTGCCAATGTCATGTACATCGCCTTTGACTGTGGCAATCAAGAACACGCCTTTATTCGAGCCTTCTACTTTCTCCATGAACTGCTCTAAGAACGCAACTGCCGACTTCATTGTTTCCGCAGATTGCAATACAAAGGGAAGCTGCATTTGACCAGAGCCAAATAATTCACCGACGACTTTCATCCCATCAAGTAAGAATTGATTGATGATCACCAGTGGATCATATTTTTGCATGGCTTCGGTGAGCGCATCATCTAAACCAATGCGATCGCCATCAATAATATGATTTTTGAGTTGCTCTTCGATGGAAGTGTAAGCTTTATCGACCTTGATACGCTTGCTTGATACCCCTTCAAATAATGTTGTGAACTCACCGAGCGGATCGTAAGTGCAAATGTCGCCATCAAACTCGCGCTCATCATAGATCAGTTGCGTCGCTACTTCTTTTTCGCGATCGCCAATTCGATTCAGCGGTACGATTTTACTGGCATTCACAATGGAAGAATCCATACCCACTTTCATTGCTTCATTCAAAAACACAGAATTGAGAACTACTCGTGAAGCAGGATTTAAGCCGAAGGAAACATTAGAAACACCAAGCAATACATGGGTTTCTGGCATTGCTTCCTTAATGCGGCGAATTGATTCGATGGTCTCGGCAGCATTTTTGCGATCTTCGGCAATACCTGTGGAAATTGGCAGAGCAAGCGTATCAAAGAAGATCTCACTGGCTGGCATACCCAGTTCTTCCGTTGCTTGTTTGTAAGCACGGGCGGCAATCTCAAACTTCTTATCGGCAGTCCGTGCCATACCATCTTCATCAATTGTGCCGATGACGATACCAGCGCCATATTGCTTAGCGAGGCTAACCACCTTGCAGAAACGCTCTTCGCCATCTTCATAGTTAGTGGAATTAAGAATACATTTCCCACCCGCGACTTTTAGCCCAGCTTCCATCTTTTCCCATTCGGTGGAGTCCAACATCAGAGGTAAAGTCACGTTAGTTACAAGGCGCGAAACCAGTTCATGCATATCGCGCACGCCGTCTCTTCCCACATAGTCCACGTTCACATCGAGAATATGTGCGCCTTCCTTAACCTGCGATCGCGCGATCGCCACCAATCCATCCCAATCTTCTGCATTTAATAAATCGCGAGTTTTCTTAGAACCGCTAGCATTTAATCTCTCACCGACAATTAAGAAGGAATTATCTTGAATATAGGGCTGAGAGCTATAAATGGAAGCAGCTGAAGGCACGACTAGAGGCTCACGGAGTTTGGGTTTGAGGGTCTTCGCTGCATCAGCTAATGCTTTAATGTGAGCAGGTGTAGTTCCACAACAACCGCCAATAATTTGAATGCCTAAGTCTTCAACAAAATGTTTTAGATGATCGCGCAGATCGTCAGGAGTGAGACGATAAAATGCCTGTCCACCAACGTTTTCGGGTAGTCCCGCATTGGGGACACAAGACACAATAAAGGGAGAATGAGCGCTCAGATAACGCATATGCTCGGTCATCTGATCTGGTCCCGTCGCACAGTTCAGCCCCAATACATCAATATTGTAAGGTTCCAGAATCGTCACTACTGCGGAGATATCAGAGCCAACTAGCATTGTGCCAGTAGTTTCCATTGTCACGGAAACCATTACAGGCAGACGGACTCCGCGCTTTGCAAAAAATTCTTCGATCGCACTTAATGTAACTTTGATTTGCAGAATATCCTGACAAGTCTCAACCAGCAATAAATCTGCACCGCCATCGTACAGCCCTTCGATCTGCTCGATAAATGACTGCTTCATCGTATCGAAATCAATATGCAGCAGGGTCGGCAACTTGGTCGTTGGGCCAATCGAACCCGCCACAAAACGAGGCTTTTCTGGTGTCGAAAATTCGGCAGCTACGGATTTGGCTAGCTCAGTTGCTTTTTTACTGAGTTCATAAGCCATATGCCCAAGATCGTATTCATTCAAAACGATCGATGTGCCGCCAAAGGTGTCAGTCTCGATCACATCGGCTCCCGCTGCCAAAAAATCACGATGAACTGTGGCAACTGCCTCAGGTTTCGTCATCACCAGATACTCATTGCAGCCCTCATACTCCGCGCCACCAAAGTCCTCGGCGGTGAGATTTTGTACTTGCAAGTTTGTACCCATCGCACCATCAAATACAATGACGGGGCGATCGCTGCTGTGAAGACGTTCCAGAAACAGACTGGTCATTCGATCTATACCTAAGCTAACAAAGTGACTCTAGCTGCTCATTATATCAAACTATATTGAACAGGAAGTTTTTACATTAGAGCGAAACATGAGAGAAGAATTAAGGGAGATCACAAGACGATCGCTAATTGAGTCTTGCGTGATCTCGCGGATAGACATGTATTTGAGGGTTTCCCTTCTACTAATGCACGGGTTTGTCGAGATCGCAGGTCTTGCTCAGAAACATTGTGTTGTTTTAGGCAAAGTTTACAGATTAATAGGGATTTGAATAATAAATTCAGTTCCCTTACCAACACTAGAAACACAAGATAATCGTCCCTTATGTTTTTCGGTGATGATTTGATAGCTAATTGCCATCCCCATACCTGTACCTTTCCCTACAGGTTTAGTCGTAAAAAATGGATTGAAAATTTGCTGCTGAATTGCTTCGGGAATACCAGAACCATTATCAGCGATCGCAATCTCGACATGGTTATCATCAATTACTTGGGTTAGGATTTTAATGCATGGTTGGCGATCGCATATATTTGATAGCTGTGGGCTATTCTCTCTAGATGCAGATTCTTCTATGGCATCTATGGCATTTACTAAAATATTCACAAAAACTTGATTTAGTTGACCAGCATAACAATTTACTAAGGGAAGATCGCCAAACTGTTTAATGATCTGAATTCGTGGAGAATTAGAGTTTTTCTGAGGTTTGATGCGATGCCCAAGAATTAGCAATGTATCTTCAATTCCTTGATGAATATCAATTGCCTTTAATTCAGCTTCGTCTATATGAGAGAAGTTTCTGAGGGAAATTACAATCTCGCGGATGCGATGCGTACCAACTTCCATCGACTTAATAATTTTCGGCAAATCAATTTTGATAAACTCTAGATCAATTTCTTCGGCTTTACTTTCTAGTTCTAAATTCACTTTCTCGGAGCATTCTTGGATCAGTTCCACAAAGGCTAACAGGTTGATCACATAGGTATGTAAGTGCCTGAGATTGCCATGAATAAAATTGACAGGATTATTGATTTCATGGGCAATACCTGCAATAAGCTGTCCCAGTGAAGACATTTTCTCAGCCTGTATCAGATGAACTTGCATTTGTTGAAGATCCGTTAAGGCTTGTGCCAATTCGCTATTTGCCTTTATCAGTTCAGCAGTGCGTTCCGCAACTTTCCCTTCAACATTTGTGAGCATTTCTCGTAATTGATTATTTGCTTGTAATAGTTCTTCAGAACTTAAATCTAGCAACCGCTCAATCATCCGATATTCAGCATCATACTGAACGTAAGCCTCATCTATGGCTTTGAGAAAATTTTGCCATTCCAAGGGAATACTATTTAAGTCGTTTAAGTCGCCAGTGAAACCACTCAAAGTTTGACTTAAATATTTTTTTAATTGACGTTGGAGTAGGCGATGCATGGGATTTTAAGGCAGGTTAACGCTCTTGAAAAGTTGTAATCGTCATGGTTTGATTATGAAGTTCGCTGCGATCGCCAAAAGTCTCAGGAGCGATTTCACCATAGGAATAAAATCCAGTCAAAATAGTTGTTTGTCCCAGCATTTCTTGGACACCCTCTACTTCCTCCTCAATGCGCTGTTTGAGTACCAATTTACGCCCAACACAACTAATTAAAATTGCCAAATCTGGAGAACCAGAAATATTAATCAAACTATTCTCGGCAGCCGCGATCGCACCATCAACTAACCGATCAAAGTTAGCTTGCATCAACTGTACAACACTACCTTCTGGCACATCACCTGCAAATGTCAGGTTTTGCTCAACTTCATCTACAGCTAAAATTGTCCGCACGACTGCGCGATCGCCAGTTTCGTTATATAAACTAAGGGGGAAGAGCAGTCCCGTTGCAGGTAGTCCCGAAGCGTACTCACCCAAATATTTTTTGTAGAGTTCTAAAGCGGACACACCATCAAGTTCATATAACACATTTCCTTTAGATTTAGTTACCATCCTTTTTGCCCCAAAGGTAGTCCAACCGCCTAGAGAACCATACCCAATTTTGATGCGATCGCCATATACGCCAATTGCCGCAACTAGCTCTTTTTCGACAATTTCATTCCAAATTACTAAGGTTTCTTGAAATCTCGAACCATCACCCGCCAGACCACCTGTAATTGTTACGGACTCTGGTAATTGCGATCGTAGTCCTGAAATTAAATCACTACCATTGACGCATAATCCATCAGACAGCAGAAATAAGTGTACTAATCCTTCTGTATCAAAGGTTTGCGCTAGCTTCGATCCCACCACAAAACTATTTTCTGATTCTTCTACCCGCAGATAGTTTCCCTTAATTTGAGTGTGTTCAAATTCGATCGCCGTGGCAACAATTGTCCCATCAATAACTTGAGTGTTACAAATTTCTCCTGCGGTAGAACATCCCAAAACAATCGCGTTGGGGTACATTTCCTTGAGATATTGAAGAGAATTTTCGGCTTTTAAAACTGTTCTTTCCCCAAACACCAGTACTAAATTTGCAGATAATTTATTCTCAGGTGACTTACTTTGCCATCCTTGAGCTATATCCCAGCACAATTGTTCTATCTTCATGATATTTTGACCTTAAAAACAACAACCAATTTTTTTGCGTTTCGGATTTAGCTATCATATCGGTTATGTCTCAATTGCACGAACAAACAAAAAAATAGCTCTGTCATGGGTTAACCCCACGGGTTTGTTAACAAAGCATCAGGTGAAGCTAGATTTTAATTATTGCGGTATCTCGCAAGGCGATCGCGAATAGAGCCTTGCGAGATAAAATCAGCGATCGCCGCTTTTAAAGAGACAACTCTACTAACGGGCTATCAGTTTGTTTGTTTTTAAAAATATGTGTAATTTGCAATTGGAAGATTTAGGCAAGCTAAGCAATCACTCCTCATCTCTTTGCATGAATCTAGAGTATTTAGCAGAAGGGATGAGGTAATACAAATTCATAATTAAAAAGACTTGCTGCTAGTGAACAAGGAGAGTAGTATTATGCGTCGTGAGAATTTGTGAAGTAATCAGCTTCTTTGATGTGAGGAAAATTTATGAAAACTTTTTTATATTTATTTTTGTTAGGTCTAACAGTGAGTTATGGGGGTACTGTCTTAGCTGAGCCAATCGCTTCACCCTTGGCTACTTCCAAATCCACAAATCCAGTTGCCAAAACACCTGTTAGTTCAGCGAGCAGTGATTCAAATGAAACACGTCAAATGCTTAATGAGCTGGATCAACAAAAACTCAATTATCCTCGCGCTCCTCAAAATATATCCCCAAGCAAAACTCAAGCGGTAACCCAACCGACAGCGCAGAATGTCACTTCGATATCACAACTATCTGACGTGCGCTCCACAGACTGGGCTTTTACAGCTTTACAGTCTCTGGTTGAGCGGTATGGTTGCATTGCAGGCTATCCCGATCGCTCGTTTCGTGGACAGCGCTCCATCTCGCGATATGAGTTTGCCGCAGGTGTAAATGCTTGCCTCGATAAAATTAATGAAATTATTTCCTCTGGACTTGCCGATAAAGTCAGCCAAGAAGACCTCGCCGCTCTCAAAAAATTGCAAGAAGAATTTGCGGCTGAGTTAGCCACCCTCAGAGGTCGCGTAGATGCTTTGGATGCAAAGACCGCAAAACTAGAATCACAGCAGTTTTCAACGACGACCAAACTATATGGACAAGCTATCTTTGGTTTACAGGGGCGCTTTGGTAACACCGCAGATTTAAATCCTCGGAATGGTGTTAAAGATACTCGCGATCCTGCGGCGACACTTACCTATGGATACAGTTTACAGCTAACTTTGCTGACCCAGCTCAGCGATCGCGGCTACTTAATCACAGGTTTACAGTCTGGAAATCTGAATACAGGCGCAGGATTTAGCAATGCTCCATATTTTCTCAACGATACATTTACGCGCTTAGGATACGAGTCGGATACTGGTAATCGACTTTCATTGAGTGATTTATCCTATCGATATCGAGTTAGCGACAATCTCGCCTTGATTGTGGGGTCACAGGGTGTGAATCCAATCACAGTATTTCGTGGACCAAATCGTTATGAGAGTGCTGGACAAGGGGCAATTTCGGCTTTTGCTCAACGCAACCCCATCCTTGGTTTAGGAAATACGCAAGCGGGGCTTGGTATTGACTGGCAAATTAGCGATCGCGCTAGCTTACAAGCAGTTTATTCAGCAGGCAACGGCTTTGATAGCGCGGCCAACCCCACAGGTAGCGGTGGCTTGTTTAATGGACCTTCGACAATTGGCGTACAGTTAGCGATGATTCCTGTTGATCGCCTTGATACCACGCTGTATTACCTCAATTCCTACTCGACCAATGCGCTTTTGGGGACTGGCGTGGGTGACAACATTATTGGTTCTCTTGGCTCACGACTATCAACCAATGCTTTTGGAGCGAACCTTTCGTGGCGGGCTAGTCGAAATTTGATCTTGGGAACTTGGGGTGGATACACTACGACAAATGTACTAGGTGCAGGCTTGTCTGGCACGGTTGAAACCACAAATTGGATGGTATATTTAAATATGCCCAATCTGTTATCCGAGGGTGATTTGGCGGGTATTTATGTAGGTCAACCACCCAAAATTACTGGTAGCACTATCAGCTTAAATGGTGTCCCTGCTTTAAATTTGCCTAGCGCCATTTCAGGCACTGGGGGCGTATTTGGAGCGCAACCCGCTAGTACAACTCACGCCGAGCTTTTTTATCGTTTTCGTGTCTCCAATAATATCAGTGTGACCCCTGGGATTTTGTTTCTGTTCAACCCAGTTAATACCAGCAGCAGTGACATGATCACGGTTGGTACTTTACGTACTACCTTCTCGTTCTAATACCAATATCCAAAATTGTGACGACACTTTTGGATATTAAAGATCAAACCCAGTAAGGATTCTTAGAGCATGTTTGAGAAGTCTCTTAATTTAGCGTAAATTTCTGCTTTTACCCCCCTTAATCCCCCCTTGCAAAGGGGGGAAACTCAGATCCTCCCCCTTTACAAGGGGGAGTTAGAGGGGGTAAAAACTTCTCAAACACGCTCTTAAAGCAAAAAATGGCGTAGCCATTTTTTGCTTCGGTATAATTTTATTTTAATTAATGGAGAAAACATGTATAACTCATTAATGTTGAAAATCTCGGCTGTGGCAGTGGCGACAGGTACAGCAGTGATGCAAATGCCATCCGCCGAAGCGCAGACGGTGGCAGTACCTGTCTCTGGTGGTGGCTTTGTGGTTCGGTACGACACCAACCCATGGGGCTCCAATGAATATGTTACTACTCCAACCTTTGTTACTCCAGTTGGCACTATTGCGGTAACGGGTACTCCTGATCTTCCTGTTTGGCAAGGTGGAATTTCGATCAATTTAACCGATACCCCAATTGGGGTCAATATCGAGAACATCAATGGCAGTGTTTCTCTCAATGATGGTAGAAATGCCGCACTTGTTAACAGCTCAGCATTTTTGCAAGCGATCGCTAAAGTGACTGTGGGGAAAACATCCTTTTCCCCTGACGAGCCATTGTTTGGCGCAATCACAGAGATTACAGCAAACTTCCGCAGTGGTTCAGTCAATGTGCCGCAGTCTGCATTTAGTCCATTGCCCTCACCCCAATTTGTGATTCCGATTACAAATGGAACGTTTACACTCAATATCCCTGATAACCAAGCCGCATTTCCTGAGATTACCTTCAATAGTGTAATCACACCACTAGGAACCGCCAATCTTACCTTTACATTTCCTGCATCGGTTCCATGCGAATGTGGATCTTTCATTCCTATTGCTAGCCCAGCAGATATTAGCGTTGTCGTAAATGGCACGATTGCGCTAAGTGATGGGCGCACTGCCAATATCAATAATCGCCTTGTCACATTTCAAGCCAATGCCAAAGTCACAAGTCCAGATTTCAGCGTCTATACTGTTGCGGATGTTCCTGAAGTTCCTTTTACGGTTTTAGGTGACTTTAGCAACTTTAATCTCAGTATCTCGCCCTCTGATATTACCTCTCCCGTTGTTGTAGCGCCAACTTCGCTGCCAACCTTCCAACTTACCCAGTCTTCAAATCCGAATCTAGTTCCTCTGGTCATTCCTGATCTGGATGATTCGCCTCTTTCTAAGAGACGTTTTTAGAAGATTGAGAACCAGCTTATAAAGGTCGAAGAAAGACGTAGTTACAGCAATTACCGATCAAACGAATCACAAGAAAAAAATTTGAAAGCGTTGCTTCGCAACGCTTTCAAATTTTTTTCTTGGTTTGGGTTTGAGCGCAAAGCGCTGCAAAGCTAAAAACTGGTGTGGGAAACAAAATATTCCCTTCCATTGTCCAAACTGGATTAGCTGCCATAAAAATTATTCACACCAAATTCAGACAAAGTTAATCGCTATAATTTTCATTATGCTCTGAGAAGAAGAAAGCAGTGCGAAGCGCTGTCTTTTTCTTCTCGGAGCATAACGACAACTATTCAAGTTGCGATCGCGTAACAGAGAATACTGAAAAAATTAATGTTTAGTAACACAATTGTTAAATAAATCCAAAATTTTGAATTCAAATGCCATCAGTCTTCACTAAATTGGACAGCAGATAGAAGATAAGAAATAGGATCGCAGGAAATGAAATTCGAGACACCCATCCAACAAGCCTGTTACGAAAAGATTCAACCTTGGCTAAATGACTTGTACGAAAATGTCTATTCGCCGCCCTACGATATGCCTGTATTTGTCTTACCCCTCGGATCAGCAACAGCAACTGTTGAAGTTTTACCTTGGGGAAATACAGAAGCAATCATTTCTACTTGGTCTTATGTAGTTACAGGAGCAGAAATCACTCAAGATCTGCTGAAATTCTTGCTCAAAAAAAATTCTGAGATGCAATTTGGAGTCTTCAGTATTGATGATGATGGTGATATTCGTTTTCATACAACCTTAGTTGGCTCCACCTGCGATCGCAACGAATTACAGACCTCAGTATCCTCCGTCCTTCAAACCGCTGATAAATACGACGATGCGATCGTTGCCTCATGGGGGGGCGAAAGAGCTTTAGAGCGAAGTCTGTAAATTATTCGGTAAACTCGCGGTAAACTCTAAGAGGTTTTAAGTAAATGGTAATTTACAGTCGTGAATTTTCAATCAGAATCACAACAAGACTGCTATCAAAAAGTAGCTGATTGGCTGCCCGATATTTGCGATCGGATATCCAATCCTGTTAGTGATAGCCCAATCTTTAGTTTGCAGTTCGGCTCCGCAACTGTGCTTGTGGAGATTCGACCCTTTCGTGAAGCAGAATCCGTTATTTATATTTGGGCATATGTGGCGACAGATGTAGAAGTTCGTGACGAACTAATGCTCTATTTGCTTAAACAGAATGATGTTTTTCGTTTTGGCGGCTTTAGCATGGCTGATGAAGGAGATATCAGATTTCATGTGACTTTGCTCGGTAGTTCTTGCCAACAAAATGAATTTAAACTAGCCTTAACTGAAGTGCTAGAAAGTGCTGATCATTATGACGATCTGATTGTGCAGCGTTGGGGTGGACGCAGAGCCGCAGATGGTTTGTTTGATATTTAAGAGACCACCAGTTCAATGTTTTTACCTTTAGTTCAATCTAGCCGCGATCGCCATCCAAAACATCTTGCTGAAGTTGTGGCAACTTCCACGACAGAGTTTCTCGCTCAGTGTCTTGAACCTGACAACTTAGATTTTCCACTGATGCCATCTTTTGGTAGTTGGGTAAAGTCGCAACAGGATGAGAATAGCGAAGTTATTACCTATGGCGTGGTTTATCATGCGACAACAGCCCCAATTGATTCTGTTCATCGTGCGGTGGCTCTAGGTTTGAGTCTACAAGAGTTACGCGAACAGCAGCCCCAAATTTTCGCAATGCTCCGTTCTGAAATTAAAGTTATACTATTAGGCTTTAGTTCTGTTGGCAATATCTATCAACATCTACCTTCACAACCTCCTCAAATCCATCAAGCCGTATATGGCTGTGAAGACTCAGAAATTGAGAACTTTACAGAAGAGTTGAATTTTATCAGAACCTTAGTCCAGATGACCAATGCACCTGTCGATGAACTAATTGCGGCGGTATTACGCAATGTCTATCAAGTGAGAAAATGCGATCGCAATTGGCTAGTTCAAGCAGGACGCAAGCTCAGCATTCTATTAAAGGATGATTATGATCGCCTCGGCGCAATTTTAGGACAAGTCCATCCTTAAAAAGGAAAAAGGAAAAAGGAAAAAATTTGTAGGGGTTAAGCATTTGCGCCACAATTTTGAAACTTCTCACAAAAAATCTCAATTCGCAAATGCTTAACCCTCTTCGCTCTCGCCAACAAATTGTGACTGCGTTGTGAGGTTTGGGCGCATTCACCTATTAGTTGTGCTAACCACAAAAAAGTCGGGGATCTGAACTATGGGGAATAGGTGATTTGGGATTTTGGTTATATTTTTTGTAACGACTATTTACTTTTCGGAATATCGCTTTATGCTGTCTGGTATGCGATCGCAGGTTTCGATGTAAATGCGAGGATTTTGGCTGTGAATAAGGTTTTTGGTATTGCGCTGTTGACCTTTTTAGCTTGTGGTCAAGTGCAGATAGTGATGAGTGAGAGCGTCCAAGCGCAAACAACACAAGATCGCAAAGCGGAAGCAGATCGGCTTTTGAATTTAGGTGGTCAGCAATACAATCTCAGCAAGTTTGAGGCAGCATTCCAGTCATGGCAACAAGCTCTGGCTATCTATCAGGACATTAAAGATCGACAGGGTGAGAGCAGAGCACTGGGAAATCTGGGTGTCGCTTATGAGCTTTTCGGTAAATATGACAAATCAATTGAGTACCAGCTACAAAGATTAGCGATCGCGCGGGAAATCAAAGATCGACTGGGTGAAGTACAGTCGCTGGGAAATCTGGGAAATGCTTACTTTTCTCTTGGTAAATATAACAAAGCGATTGAGTACCAACTGCAAAGCATAGCGATCGCAAGGGAAATCAAAGATCGGCGGAGTGAAGGACTATCGCTAGGAAGTCTGGGTATCGCTTATGATGTTCTCGGCAAGTATGACAAAGCAATTGAGTACCAACTGCAAAGCTTAGCGATCGCAAAGGAAATTGCCAATCGACGGGGTGAGTCGAATTCATTGGGAAATCTGGGTCTCGCCTACTATGCACTCGGCAAATATGACAAAGCAATTGAGTACCAACTCCAAAGACTAGTGATTGTGAGGGAAATCAAAGATCGTTGGGGTGAGGGACAGGCTCTAGGCAATCTGGGGTTAGCTTACGATGCGCTCGCTAAATATGACAAAGCAATTGAGTACCAACAGCAAAGATTAACAATCACGCGGGAAATCAAAGATCGGCTGGGGGAGGGGCAGGCACTGGGAAATCTAGGTATTGCTTATTATGCCCTCGGTAAATATGACAAAGCGATCGAGTCTCAACTGCAAAGATTAGCAATCATTCGAGAAATCAAAGATCGGATGGGCGAAGGACAAGCACTGGGAAATCTAGGTATTGCTTACTCTGCCCTCGGTAAGTATGACAAAGCGATTGAGTACCATCTCCAAAGCTTAATGATCGTTAGGGAAATCAAAGATCGTCGAGGTGAAGGCTCGGTGCTGGGCAATTTGGGAAACGCTTATGATGCCCTCGGTAAATATGACCAAGCGATTGAGTACCAGCTCCAAAGCTTAGCGATCGCGCTGGAAATCAAAGATCGGCTGGGCGAAGGAAATTCGCTGGGAAATCTGGGAAATGCTTTCTATACTCTGGGTAAATATGACAAAGCAATTGATTACCAACTGCAAAAATTAGCGATCGCAAGGGAAATCAAAGATCGAAGAGGTGAGGGGCAGACACTAGGGAATCTAGGGCTCAATTACTCTTCTCTCGGCAAATATGACAAAGCGATTGAGTATCATCTCCAAGGTTTAGCGATCGCGCGGGAAATCAAGGATCGTAGTGGTGAGGGGCAGGAGCTAGGTAATCTGGGTATTGCTTACTATTCTCTTGGCAAATATGACAAGGCGATTGAATATCATCTCCAAGGTTTAGCGATCGCACAGGAAATCAAAGATCAACAGGGCGAGGGGCAGGCTCTAGGTAATCTAGGCATTGCTTATTTTTCGCTTGGTAAATATGACAAGGCGATTGAGTACCAACTCCAAAGCTTAGCAATCAAGCAGGAAATCAAAGATAGAAGGGGTGAGGGACAGTCGCTAGGTAATTTAGGTATCGCATATTATGCGCTCGGCAAATATGACAAAACGATTGAGTACTATCTCCAAAGCTTAGCGATCGCGCAGAAAATCAAAAATCGCGAGGATGAAGGAAAGTCTCTCAATAATCTCGGCGTTATCTTTACCAATCTTAGTCAAACTGAACTTGCCATTCTATTTTACAAACAATCTATAAATGTTACTGAATCGATTCGCAAAGATATTCGTAAGCTCAATAAAGACGAACAAACTTCTTATTTGGAAACTGTCTCTAGCAGCTACAAAAGGTTGGCTGGTTTACTCTTAAACCAAGGTCGCATTATGGAAGCTCTTCAAGTCCTCGATCTCCTGAAAGTTCAAGAACTCGAAGACTATCTCAAAAACATTAAAGGTAGCGACAGATCGGCACAGGGCGTGAGGATTTTAGAACCAGAGAAAGCGATTAGCAATAAACTGTTAGCGTTTAGCTTTGACAATAGCAAGGAAATCAATAGCCAACTTGCTAATCAGATTCAGCAACTTCCCAAATCAGAAATCAACAAAGTTCCTGACTATCTCAAACAAATTCCACAGGGAACCGTATTACTCTATCCATTGATTTTAGGTGATCAACTACAAATAATTTTCTTCTCACCCAACAGCCTCCCCATCAGTCGCACCGTCAAAATCTCCAAAGCCAAGCTCGAATCATTGATCAGTGAATATAGAGCAGGTCTGCTTGATGCTGGTTCTGACGATGTCAAAGATGCTTCTCAAGCTCTCTATGATGTGCTGATTAAACCGATCGAAAGTGAGCTGGTTACTGCCAAAGCTAAAACCATTCTTTATGCTCCCGATGGCATACTACGCTATGTTCCCCTTGCTGCTCTCTATGACGGCAACCAATGGCTAGTTGAGAAATACCGTATTAGTAATCTGATCGCCTACAGTCTCTCCGACTTTTCAGCAAAGCCAAAAACTCAACCAAATATACTCGCAGGAGCATTTGGTGGTAAGGCGGGAGAGCGGAGATTTGGACAGAATGCATTACCTGCCACTCTCACAGAAGTTCAAGCGATCGCTAATTCATTTACCAATTCAGTTACCCTCACCGAAAACAATTTCAGTCGCCAAGCGATCGAGTCTAAATTCAAAAATCATAATGTGCTGCACCTTGCTACCCATGCTGAGTTTAATACTGGTACACCTGATAACTCCTTCATCATCTTCGGCAATGGTGACAAAATCCGTCTGGGTGAAATCGCGGATTGGAAAATCCCGAATCTGGATTTGATTGTGTTGAGTGCGTGCCAAACGGGAGTTGGGAAACTCGGCGATGGTGTGGAAATCTTAGGCTTTGGCTATCAAGTCCAGAAGGCAGGTGCAAAAAATGCGATCGCCTCGCTTTGGAAGGTCGATGATGCTGGGACACAGGCTCTTATGGCTGCTTTTTATCAAGAGTTACAGAAAGGTGATGTTGATGTTACTGAAGCTTTACACAGAGCGCAAGTTTCGCTAATTAAATCATCTAATTTCAACCATCCTAATTACTGGTCAGCTTTCTTTGCGATCGGCAATGGACTGTAAAAAAAGGAAAAAGGAAAAAGGAAAAAGGAAAAAGGAAAATTTTTTTTACCTTTCCTTTTTTTCTTGAAAAAGTATTACCGATCGCTAATCGCAGCGATATGCGTAAATGGTGGCGGTAATGCTGCGCCCCACAGGGGATTGATGAGTTGTTGTAATTTGTCTCTATCACCGATCTGTAGGGGTTAAGCATTTGCGCCACAATATTCAAACTCCTCACAAAAAATCTCAATACGCAAATGCTTAACCCTCTTCGCTCCCGCCGATAAATTGTGGCTGCGTTGTGAGGTTTGGGCGAAGCATTACCGTTTGATAATTGGGGTGATATGCATAAATGGTGGCGGTAATGCTTCGCCCCTACGGAGAATTGGTGGATTTTGGTTATGTTTTTTGTAACGATTGCCTGTTTTGGGGAATATCACTTTATGCTGGCTGGTGTGCCACTGTGGTTTTGATGTAAATGTGAGGATGTGGACGATGAATAAGGCGATCGGTATTGTAATGTTGGCTTGTTTGTCTTGTTTACCGATGTCCATCATAATCATTGAAAGTATCCAAGCTCAAACATCGCAAAACTCCCAAGCAGAAGCAACTCGACTATTAAGGCAAGGAAATCAGTTATATCAAGCCAGTCTGTATAGAGACGCTATTCAAACATGGCAGCTAGCTTTAGAAATCTATCGCACTATCAAAGATCGTAAAGGCGAAGCAACTATACTCAATAATTTAGGTACTGCCTACGAAAACTTTGGACAATATCAGAAAGCAATTGATTTCTATCAACAATCTCTAGCGATCACAACCCAAATCAGCGATCGCAAAGGGGAGGCAATGGCACTCAGTAATTTAGGTGGCGCATACGATAGTCTTGGACAGTACCAGAAAGCGATAGAACTCTATCAGCAAGCCTTAGCAATCCAAAAGCAAATTGGTCATCGCTATGGAGAAGCAACGTCACTCAATAATTTGGGATTAGCTTATAACAATATTGGGCAGTACCAGAAAGCAATTGAATTCTATCAGCAAGCCTTAGCAACTCAAAAGAAAATCGACGATCTCGAAGGGGAATCAATATCACTCAATAATTTAGGACTTGCGTCCGACAATCTTGGACAGTACCAAAAAGCCATTGTTTTCTATCAACAATCCTTAGCAATTAAAAAGCAAATCGGCGATCGCAATGGAGAGGCAAGATCACTCAATAATTTGGGAGCTATATACAAAAATCTTGGGCAATACCAGAAAGCAATAGACTTCTATCAGCAATCCTTAGCGATCAAAAAGCAAATTGGTGATCGCGATGGTGAAGCAACGTCACTCAATAATCTGGGACTTGTATATGACTATCTGGGACAGTACCAAAAGGCGCTTGATTTTTATCGGCAGTCCGTAGCGATCGCCAAGCAAATCGGTGAGAGCAGTATTGAAGCAAGATCACTCAATAATTTGGGTGCAGCATATGAAAGGCTTGGACAATATCAAAAGGCAATTGACTTCTATGGACAAGCTTTAGAAATGCAGGAGAAAATCGGTGATCGCCAAGGCGAGGCTAAGTCAATTAATAATTTGGGTGTTGTCTACAAAAATCTTAGACAGTATCAAAGAGCAATTGATTTACATCAGCAGTCCTTGGCAATCAAAAAACAAATTGGCGATCGCCAAGGTGAGGCAACATCACTCAATAATTTGGGTGTTGATTTTAATCAGCTTGGTCAGACTGAAATCTCGATTCTCTTTTATAAGCAATCTGTTAATGTATTTGAGTCTATTCGCCAAAGTCTCAAAGGTCTTAGAGAAGAAGAACAGCAATCTTTTACCAATACCATTGCAAGTAGCTATCGAAACCTTGCGGATCTCCTTCTCAAGCAAGGTCGCATCATGGAAGCTCTGCAAATCCTCGATCTTCTCAAAGTCCAAGAACTTGAAGAATATTTCAAAAATATCAAAGGTAGTGACAGATCGGCTCAAGGTGTCCGACTTTTAGAACCAGAGAAAGCGATTAGCGATAAATTGTTAGCGGTTAGCTTAGACAATAGCAAAGAAATCAATAGTCAACTTGCTAAACAGATTCAACAACTTCCCAAATCAGAAATCAACAAAGTACCCGAATATCTCCAAAAAATTCCTCAAGGAACAGCTTTACTTTATCCCTTGATTTTAGGCGATCGCATAGAAATCATCCTCTTCTCACCCAACACCATCCCCATCAGCCGCACCGTCAGAATCTCGCAAAAAGAACTAGAAACCCTAGTGATTGATTTTAGAGCGGGTCTCCTTGATTCTGGCTCTGAAGATGTCAAAGAACCTGCGGCAAAACTATACAAATTACTGATTAAACCCATCGAAGCCGAACTCACCCAAGCCAAAGTCACCACAATCCTCTACGCACCCGATGGCATCTTGCGCTATATTCCCCTTGCAGCAATCTATGACGGCAAACAATGGCTAGCAGAGAAATACCGCATTAGTAACCTGATCGCCTACAGCCTCTTCGACTTTGCCCCAAATCTAAAAACTCAACCCAACATCCTCGCAGGAGCATTTGGCGGCAAGGCTAACGAGAAAAAGTTTGGACAAATTGGATTACCTGCCACACTTATAGAAGTTCAAGCGATCGCAAATTCATTTCAAAACTCAGTCACCCTCATCGAAGATCAATTTAGCCGCCAAGCGATCGAAGCCAAATTCAAAAATCATAATATTCTCCATCTTGCCACCCATGCGAAATTTAATGTTGGTGTACCAGACAACTCTTTCATCATTTTTGGTAATGGTGACAAAATTCGATTAAACGAAATTAGCGATTGGCAAATCCCAAATATAGACCTGATCATTCTTAGTGCCTGTCAGACAGGAATAGGCAAACTCGGTGATGGTGTAGAGGTTTTAGGTTTTGGTTATCAAGTCCAAAAAGCAGGAGCAAAAAATGCGATCGCCTCGCTTTGGTCAGTCAATGATGAAGGTACTCAAGCGTTAATGGAAGCATTTTATAGCGAACTCAAAAAAGGCGATATCTCACCCACTGAGGCTTTACATAGAGCGCAAGTTGCTCTGATTAAATCTCCAAAATACAATCATCCTAATTATTGGTCAGCATTTTTTGCGATCGGCAATGGGCTGTAGCAATCAGGAATAAATTTTTATCTTTAAAGTAAGAATTGCAGCTATATAGCAATGATTAAGTTGGAACAGATCAAAGCCCAAAGGGGATGCAGAGAAAAGCTCCATATCCTCTTTGGGCTTTGTGATCGCAAAACAATTTCGTTACTAAATTTGTAACCAGCAAAAATTGAAACGTTACTTAGAGTAAATTGAAGGTAATAGAAATTTGAGGCTTCTCACATGCTTAACCCATCAAACCTGCGAATTTTGGCAATTTGTTCTGTATTGGTTGGCGGCATTGTTATTGCTAGTTTTGCTCGTTCAACTGCGTCATCAGCTACTGCCAATCGTTTAAGCGAAGAGAAGCTCAGGAATAACTCTACAGAGACCATATCCTCAGTACCATCAAGACCTTATATCCCTCAAAACTCGGCTGTATCGATCGCCATCAACCAGAATGGGAATATCCGCAGAGCCGACCCTAGGGGATATATCAATGTAGGTATTCGAGAAACCTACAAGATTGAAATTAACTCACCTAACTACACCAGTGCAGTTAGCGTAAAAATTGATGGTGTTTCCATTATTGATGGGTTAATCTGCGATCGCTCTGTCATCTTGGAACGTCCTCGTGCGATCGCGAAGCAGTTTATTGTTTTAGAAGAAGGGAATCCAGGACTAGATCGAGATGGCGGCATTAACAACCCTGATTTAGGTTTAATTGAAGTCACATTTAAGCCAATTAAACGCCGAGCTGCGATCGCGTTAGAGCCATTACCTAGAACTCAAGAGTTTCCTCCATCAGCTTCAGCCCCGTCCAGAGACGAAGCTTCCAAATCGAGAGCCAGTGAAAATCGCAGTAATGCCGTTGGAACTGGTTTAAGTGGTAGTTCCTCTCAAGATTTTGTGGCTACTAATGAGTGGGTAGAAGCCCCAGAGATTGCTCCTACTTACACTAAAAAATATCGATTAATAGGGCTGCGTGCGCCAGATCCTGTAACGCTACACAACATGAATCAAAACAGACCATCAGAAATTACCGAGCCAGCCCCACCCAGACTTTAGAGAAAAAAGTTGCGCCACAAAGTGCCGCAACTTTTTTTTGGCTTTTTAGACCACTATGGCAACGCCATTTTGAGAATTAGTATTTCAAGCGCTATGCTATTGGCAAATTCCTCCTAAGAACAATATGCGATCGCCACTAGCCTTATTGCTGACGGCTTTACTGGTTATCGGTTTTAGCCAAACTACTACACTAGCCATAGACCGAGCTCACGCACAATCAGAGCAAACGCTTGACAACAATGTCACCAATAAAGTAACACCAACCACAGTCCCTATTCAGGCAAACCCCGCACATACGCTTGACAATGACTATGGCAATCCAAATTTAAAAGCGGGAAACCCTAGCAAAGCAAAGCCTGACGTTGCTAATGCCGATAACTATTTGATGCTCAAGCCTGAGTATGTGCTGAGCTATAGCAAAAGTCGCAACATAGCAAACTGGGCTTCATGGCAATTAAATAAATCATGGATGGGTGAGGCAAAGCGTCAAAACAATTTTCGTCCTGATCCAGCTTTACCTAAGGGATGGTATCGGGTAGTAACTACTAACTATGGCGGATCAGGGTTCGATCGCGGTCATCTCGTTAATTCTGAAGATCGCGGTCAATCGGTGGAGGTTAACTCCTCGACTTTTTTGATGACGAACATCGTGCCTCAAGCACCCGATAACAACCAAGGCGGATGGGAAAAGTTAGAAAGCTACAGTCGTAAGTTAGCTAATCAAGGCAAAGAGCTTTATATCATCGCTGGTGGCTTTGGCACTGGTGGAGAAGGCAGCAATGGTGTTGTTTCTCAGTTGAAGGGCAAAGTCTCTGTGCCTGAAACCATGTGGAAAGTGATCTTGGTTCTCGACGATCCCACCAAAGGTTTGGCAGGTGTAACCGCTAGTACGAGAACGATCGCTGTGCTTATGCCGAACAAGCAAGGACGCAACAATAAGTGGCAAGATTTTTGCGTATCGGTTGATGATGTTGAAAAATTAACAGGCTACGACTTCTTTTCCAATGTGCCGCCCGATATTCAAGAGCAAATTGAGTCAAAGAAAGGCTGTTAGGTTTCAATAACTCTAGTTTTTAAGCCCACTAGATCTCGCCCGATCGCACCAACGATATAAACATCGATCTCGATTTTGCCAAGGCGAAATACTTGGACATTTTCTAATGTGGCGATCGCAGCTTGGAGATCGCGAAACCTTTGCGCGATCTCTCGATCTTCATCTTCAAACCAATCTTCATCGGTGACAACGGGCGCAAAGAAATCTTCTAAGGCGATCGCTTCGATGGGCGTTTTCGTGGGTTTACCCGCTTGAGTCAGGATAGTTTTACGGTTGAGGGTTGCCGATTTCCAAGTGAAAGGTTCTAGGGGATATTCGGACTCGCTTGGGAATAGCAAACCTTCGGAGAGTTTAGTGATGCGATCGGTGATTTCTTTGGAAGTCATCAGTGTGGTTAATTTCTTATGCTATGACCATACTGCGATCACTGTGCTAAATTTTCAAATTATTTGGCTTAGACTGCATATTCATACATTATGCTCCTTCTACGTAGTATCTTCTCCTTTGTAAAATTCTAGTCTTATATTATCTTCTTCTTTATAAGATTCTAGTCTTATATTATCTTCTTCTTTAGAGACCACAAAAAAAGCTTGCTCATCAAGAACTGGTGGACAACCAGATGGAGTATCAGGATAGATGAGAGATTGTTCCCATCGATGAGCAAGAGTTACAAAATTGCAGTAGGCTAGTGAACCATGCTTCTCTCTTGCACTATTTAAGTAGCAATTGAATAGTTCATAATACTTAATCACGACCGAGAAAAACAGCTCTTTTAAATATTCCTCGTCAGCAACCCCAAGCCTGACATCTAGACTCATATTTTCAAAAAAAGTTAATATTTGAGTTAAGTGGTCTTTCAATTCATAATATTTTCCTGTTGACTCAAAAGATCTGTGTATATTTTTTTGGATATTTTTTAATGCACTAGGATTCTTATTCTTCAAATCCATTAACACCTTTACTGCACCTATTTTATTGTTATTACCATCTTTATTAATCTTTCTAATTTCTTCAAGTTCTTCAAGTTTCTTACTTGTATATTGTCTAATTTTTAGTGTTGACTCTTTCATCTCGGAGCTATACCATTCTGTAGCAAAAGAGGCTGCCCTTGTCAGTCTTTCTTGATGGTTACGGTCATGTATACTTTTAGCTGTTGTAAATAATCCTGCTATTGCCACGGCAGACACAATAAAGCCAAATGATTCTTTTTTGTCACTTAAGATTTGTTCCTTCTGTAAAATCTGATTACTGATAGCATTGTCATGATTTTTGCCGAAACCAACTCCAGCTTTTAATATGCTCAATACAGGATTTGAAATAATTTTATCTTTAGGATTCAATGTAGATATTACGATTTGTCCTATATAAATAAAAACCACAGTAAAAACTATAGATACTAAAAACTGTAACCCCAGATCAAAATGTATAGATCTTATCAATCTTTCATTCAAAAAGTGTAGCAAATACTTGAAATAATGATTGCCATTCTTTAATTGATTTGGAGGAAAAGACTTGTCTGGTATTTGAGATTTCATGTTGTAAGCCTCTTTAATTATAAATCTATTTGATTTACAACAATTCCATGTCAAGATTTTACTCATTACTTACATTGTTAATCAGATTAATAAGTTTGAAGTAACCCTGATAGAATATTTAATAAATTTACAAGTAAATTTATATTTCACAATTTTTTCTGCTTGAAAATGAAGTAAAAACTACAGTTACTTATACCCCCTAAAAAATTGGTTAGTATAACGTTTTAGAATTTTATGGCTAGACATCCTAGAACTAATGTCCAAAACTCACCCATAGTATGATTCCAATTGATCACTATCGGTTAAAAAATGCGATCACTAAAATTAGTTATTGTATTCTCTTGAGACCAAACAAACAAAAGCTTTGCTGAGCAAAGCTTTTGTTTGTTATTTCTGTAAACTGATCGCAGGTTACTTAGTTGCAGCAGCCTTTTTCGTTGTCGTCTTTTTAGTCGTTTTCGCGGCAGTTTTGGTCGTTGCGGCTTTAGTCGCTGTGGATTTTGTGGTGGTCTTTTTAGTGGTGGCCTTCTTGGTTTCGCTAGAAGCAGACTTAGTACGCTTACTAGTACTTTTGCCAGACTTACTTGCCAACATCGACAGCGCCTCTTCTAAGGTCAGACCTTCCACAGTTTGCTCCTTAGTTAGCGACACATTCACCTTGCCATGCTTCACATATGCGCCATACTTACCATCGAGAATCTCGATCGCTTCACTATCATCGGGATGTTTGCCGAGGGATTTCAAGACCTTGGCGGCAGCGGCTCCACGTAGAGTCTTGGGCTGGGCGAGCAACTCTAAGCCGCGTTCAAAGGTGATCGTGTAGGGATCATCAGTGGACTTTAGCGATCGATTGTCGTCCTTGTCGCCGTTCCCTTTGGTATGACAAACATAGGGGCCAAATCTACCCGTATTCACAAAAACACGATTACCAGTTTCAGGATGTGCGCCCAAAGTGCGAGGCAAAGCTAGTAACTTGACCGCAATATCGACGGTGACATTTTCGGGCTGCATTCCCTTGGGCAATGAAGCCCGTTTAGGTTTAGGCACAGCATCTGTAGCTTGACCTAGCTGTACATAGGGGCCATATTGACCCATCATCATGAAGATTGGCTCATTCAGTTCTGGATGAATACCAACTTGATCAGGGCCTTCGAGCTTCTGCTTGAGCAGAAGTTCGATTTTTTCGGGAACTAGATCAGAAGGAGTCAAGTTTTGAGGAATGGAGGAATTAACTGTGCGATCGCCTTCTCCAACTTGGATATATGCGCCGAACTTACCGATTTTAACCTTGACATCATCATCTAAACCTTCCAGACGCACCGTTCTTGCGGATTCACCATCAATTAAGCTATCGCGAGACTTCACCTGTCCGCTTAAGCCCTGTTCTCCTGAGTAAAATTTCTTGAGGTATGGCAACCATTCCACACTTCCTGTGGAAATGTCATCGAGGGTTTGTTCCATTTTGGAAGTGAAACTAGGATCAACGAGATTGGGAAAATGCTCCTCTAATAAACTAGTGACAGCAAAAGCGGTAAAGCTAGGAATGAGCGTATTATTTACAAGCTGTACATAGCCGCGATCGCAGATCGTGCCAATAATGCTGGCGTAGGTACTGGGGCGACCAATGCCTTCACTTTCGAGCATCTTCACAAGGGCAGCTTCGGTAAACCTTGCAGGTGGTTGAGTTTCATGTCCGACCGTATTTAATTCACGGCAGACTGGATGATCCCCAACTTTGAGCGGAGGCAACATTACCTCTTTTTCTTCTAGCGCTGCATCGGGATCATCAGAGCCTTCCACATAGGCACGGAAAAATCCTGCGAAATCAATACGCTTACCCGATGCGCGGAATAAAGCATCCTCAACGGTCAATTGCACACTAAGCATCGTCAGGCGTGCATCTTCCATCTGTGAGGCAACAGTACGCTTCCAAATCAGGTCATAGAGGGCTAACTCGCGCCCTGACAGTCCTGTTTCTTGCGGAGTGCGGAAAGTTGCGCCTGCGGGACGGATTGCTTCATGGGCTTCCTGTGCGCCCTTGGATTTGGTCACATATTGGCGTGGCTCTTTGCTCAAGAAGTTATTACCATACATGCTAGTCACGCATTGACGCGCCGCCGTGATCGCCTGTTGGGACAGATGCACTGAGTCAGTACGCATATAGGTAATGAAGCCTTGCTCGTATAAAGCTTGAGCTACACGCATCGAATCCCTTGCCGACAAGCGCAGTTTACGGTTAGCTTCTTGTTGCAATGTTGATGTAGTAAAAGGTGGTGAAGGCTTGCGGGTGGTCGGACGTTCATCAAGATTGCTCACCGACCAGACTTTGCCATTTAGTTTCTGTTGCAGTGCGATCGCAGCCGCTTCATCCAACAATAAAACTTTACGTCCTTTGGCGATTTTGCCCGTCGCTTCATCAAAATCTTTACCAGTGGCAACATTCACGCCGCCAACTGAGACTAGCTGCACAGGAAATTCTTGTTTTGGCGCAAATAGATTTGCTTTCAAGTCCCAATAACTCCCAGATTTAAAAGCGCGGCGTTCGCGTTCGCGGTTGACGATCACACGCACAGCTACGGACTGTACTCGTCCCGCTGACAAGCCCCATGCAATTTTTTTCCAAAGCAAAGGCGAAAGTGTGTAACCCACAAGGCGATCGAGAATACGGCGGGTTTCTTGGGCATGGACTAAGCGATCGTCGATCTGGCGGCAATCTTTTAGCGCCGCTTTGATCGCCTCGGAGGTAATCTCATGGAAAACCATGCGCTTAATCGGTACTTTCGGCTGCAAGATTTGCAACAAATGCCAAGAAATACTTTCGCCTTCACGGTCTTCGTCAGTCGCTAGAATGAGCTCTTTGACACCTTTTAGCGCTGACTTAAGTTCACGGACTATCTTTTTTTTGTCATCTGGGACGATGTATAGCGGCTCAAAGTCAGCATCAACATTTACGCCGAGCTTTGCCCACTCCGTACCCTTTAGCTCGGCAGGAATATCACTAGCTGATTGTGGCAAATCGCGCACATGCCCCATTGATGCCTCTACTCGATATCCAGCAGGCAAAAAATTCCGAATGGTGCGTGCCTTAGTGGGCGATTCGACAATGACAAGAGTAGACATATTAGCCTGCAAGGTTCGCGGTAATCAAAAGAAACTGGAAGATCAATAAGCACAAAATCAAGGGCTTATTAAATACCTTCTTAACCTATATACAATGTTTATGCAGAAAATTACTATTTTTTAGTAGGACGGTAACTACACTAACAAGTTTCCCGAAACTACTAGTTGCAAATTTAGCTATTTAGTGCATTGGACTCAATTAATGCATGTAAAGCCCTATCATGCAACCCCAAAGATTGAAAGGCGGCGCGAAGCGCCGCCTTTCAATCTTTGGGGTCTACAAGTTACCACGATATTTTGAGAAGTTAGCAATACTCTCTAGGGAGTGGTTTCCTGGATAGAGTTTGCCGTTGATCTCCCATGTCGGATAAGCTCGCACTTTCTTGTCGCGGCAAAGTTGGGTCTGAGGATCGACACCGCGCTGATCGCATTCAACGACTTCTAAGTGTTTTACAGCCTCCTTGCCAAAGCGTTGTTTTTGGTGATGGCAATGGGGACACCAATAGGCGGTATATAGCTTTGCGCCGATTTTACGTAAATGCTTGGCTAAGGCGATCTCATTGGCACTGGATGTTGTTGTCACAGTGGGAGCTGCTTCTTGGGCGATCGCAGTCTCAGTCATGTGCGGGGAAAATGTTAACGCTGAGAGGCTGGCAAGACTAGCGATCGCTAGACCCAAGGAGGATAATGTAGAAGATAATCGGCGAAACTTCATAAGGCAGACCTGTTCAACGTTGCTATTTTAACCATAATTCTCTCAGCGCCAAATACTCTAAAATCAGTATTTTTTCTTTACCCTGACATACAATACAAACTATAGTCATCTTATCTAAAACGCGATGAACGCCATCAAATACAAAGCCATAGTAAAAAATGGCAGACTAGATATGCCGATCATCAATCTTCCTGAAGGAACTATTGTGGAAGCTATCTTGTTAATTGAGCAAGAATCACAAATAGATATTGACGAAACAGCATATTTACTCTCCACAGAAGCTAATCGCCGCAATCTAATAGAAGGCTTGGAAGAATTAAAACAACCACAGAACTATATCTACGTTGACATTGCTGCATTATGAGAAAAGTAGCATTTTTAGCTCGTGGATTCGATGAATTTAGCCAATGGGCAACGCAAGACAAGAAAATTTACAGCAAAATCGTCACCCTCATCAAAGATATCCATCGCGATCCTTTCACTGGATTAGGTAAGCCCGAAGCATTAAAGCATGAGCTGTCAGGCTTGTGGTCGAGACGCATTACAGATGAACATCGCCTAGTGTATCGGGTAACAGACGAGGAGATCGCCATTATATCTTGTAAGTTTCACTATTAAACGACATAGCTATAGCCACTTATGTTAGGACAAGATAAAAGCTCAAAAGAGAGTTGCGGCGCAAAGCGCCGCAACTCTCTTTTGAGCTTTTATACCAAAACACAAAGTAGCGCAGCCATTTTGTGTTTTTAAAACCCTTACAGGGTTTGATTTTTAATTCACAGAATTGTTGTCACATTTTTGTGAATTGGTATTATCTTTTATCAAAACAATCTTCGTGAAAACTGTGAATTTGGTCTTAGCTTAATCATGTCAAAACTCGAAAATCTCAAGATTGCGATCGTCCATGAATGGTTTGTGACCTATGCAGGATCGGAGCGCGTGGTCGAGCAAATTTTAAATTTATTTCCCCATGCCGATCTGTTTGCGGTCGTGGATTTTTTCAATGATTTTCAACGGGGATTTATTCAAAACAAAAAAGTTACAACTACTTTTATTCAAAAGCTTCCTTTCGCCAAAACAAAGTTTCGCAAATATTTGCCGCTCATGCCCTTAGCGATCGAGCAGCTAGATTTGTCAGCCTATGATCTCATTATTTCTAGTTCCCATGCTGTCGCCAAAGGAGTGCTGACAGCACCGCATCAATTACATATTTCCTATGTGCATTCACCAATTCGCTATGCTTGGGATTTGCAACATCAATATTTAAAAGAGTCAAATTTAGATCGTGGTATTAAAAGCTGGATTGCTAGATGGATTTTGCATCAGATCAGAATTTGGGATACGCGCACGGCAAACGGTGTTGATCTGTTTATCGCTAATTCCAAGTTTATCGCCCGTCGGATTCAAAAAGTCTATCGGCGATCGGCAGAAGTAATTTATCCACCTGTAGATCTGCAAAATTATACATTGTGCGAACAAAAGCAGGACTTCTATCTCACTGCGTCACGGTTGGTTCCCTATAAAAGGATTGATCTAATTGTGGAAGCATTTTCGCAAATGGGCGATCGCCAATTAATTGTGATTGGTGATGGCGAACAGATGGCAAAAATTCGTGCCAAATCAAGCAGTAATATCAAGTTTCTTGGGCATTTAGAACCAGATTTATTACGCGGATACATGCAAAATGCTAAAGCCTTTGTATTTGCATCTGAGGAAGATTTTGGGATTACGCCTGTAGAGGCTCAAGCCTGTGGCACGCCAGTAATTGCCTACGGTCGGGGTGGGGTAAGTGAATCAGTGCGCGGCTTAGACTGCGATCGCCCCACAGGTGTATTTTTTGCACAACAAACGGTGATGAGTATCCGTGAAGCTGTGCTTGAGTTTGAAGAGAATAGCGATCGCATTTTACCTGCGACTTGTCACGAAAATGCGATGCGCTTCTCAACGGAGAGATTTCAAACAGAGTTTTTGGAGTTTGTAGAACAGGCTTGGTGCGATCGATCATAAAAAAGGGGCGCATTGCGCCCCTTTTTTTATGATCTCAACTTTTTCGATTCAATCAGCATTGAATCGATGAGTGGCTGGAGAATCAACTCCATTGCAAAGCCCATCTTGCCGCCAGGGACAACCAAGGTCGTATGACGAGACATGAAAGAATCATGAATCATGTCGAGAAGGTAAGGGAAGTCAATATTAAACTTTTCACGGAAGCAACGATTGGTGTGGATAACAACAAGACTTTCGTCGAGGGTCGGAATATCGCGACAGATGAAAGGATTGGAAGTGTCAACAGTCGAAACACGCTGGAAGTTGATATGAGTTTTCGAGAATTGAGGTGCAATATAGTTTACATAATCTGGCATCCGACGCAAAATTGTATCGACGATCGCCTCTGCACTATAGCCACGTTCAGCATTATCACGATGAATTTTTTGAATCCATTCCAAATTCACAATGGGAACTACACCCACTAGTAGATCAACATACTGAGCAACGTCAATATCTTTGGCAACGATACCACCATGCAAACCTTCATAGAAAAGCATATCTGTGTCAGATTCGATGCTTTCCCAAGGAGTAAATTCTCCAGGTTTTGCCTCAGTACCTAAGCGACCATTGTGATGCTCAGCTTCCTCGGTACTGTGGAGATAGTAACGTCTTTGCCCATTCCCAGTCTCGCCATATTCCTTGAAGAGTGCTTCTAGCTTATCTAACACATTTGCTTCTAAGCCGAAGTGACTCATGTTGCGACCTTCAGCCGTAGCTTTCTTCATCACTTCACGCATCTCTACACGGTTATATTTGTGATAGCTATCGCCTTCGACGATCGCTGCCTTAATATTTTCCATCAAAAAGATATGTTCAAAAGCACGTTTAACGGTACTAGTACCAGCCCCTGACGAGCCTGTTACAGAAATAACTGGATGTTTTTTAGACAAATTTTTTCTCCTTAATTTTATTTAATTTATGTGCTTTTTTATTAGCGTGAGTGCGATCGCCCGCAGCAGCCATTTAAGAATTACTTTCTACGGTCAAAGACTCGAAGAGATCCCCTCAGTCCCTAAAAAAGGGACAAGAATTTAATTCTTCCCCTTTTTTAGGGAGGCTAGGGCGATCTTTGGCAATTCCTAAATGGGGTCGAGTCACAAAAAATCTTAAAACTACTATACCTTTGTATATAGCGCCCAAGAAAGCAAAAAATGATCAACTTTGAGGGCAAAATTTGCAGACATGATTTCTGGTCTATCAAAATTACCGCAAAAATTCGCTGATACTTTAACTATTGGCAATGTCATCCTCAAAAGTCGGGTGCTGCAATCGCCATTGTCAGGGGTGACAGATTTGGTGTTTCGGCGGTTAGTAAGGCGCTATGCGCCCGATTCGATGCTTTACACCGAGATGATCAGCGCTACGGATTTGCATCATATGAAAGCTTTGCCCAAATTAATGGAGATCGATCGCCATGAAACACCTATTAGCATTCAGCTTTTTGATTGTCGTCCTGATTTCTTAGCAGAGGCTGCCCAAAAAGCAGTTATCGAAGGCGCAGACACCGTAGACATTAATATGGGTTGCCCAGTCAATAAAATTACTAAAAAAGGCGGTGGTTCATCTCTGTTGCGTCAGCCTGAACTCGCCGCCCAAATTGTGCGATCGGTGGTCGATGCCGTCGATATTCCTGTCACGGTGAAAACCCGCATCGGTTGGGACGATGCCGAAATTACGATTTTGGACTTTGCTAAGCGGATGGAGGATGCAGGAGCAAAGATGATCACCGTCCACGCGAGGACGCGATCGCAGGGCTATACGGGTGTTGCCAAGTGGGAGTGGATTCGTAAGGTCAAAGAGGTGCTGACGATTCCTGTAATTGCCAATGGTGATATTTTTTCGGTGGAGGCAGCGATCGCTTGTTTAGAGCAGACGGGTGCGGATGGGGTGATGTGTTCGCGGGGGACTTTGGGATATCCGTTTTTGGTGGGCGAGGTTGATCATTTTTTAAAAACGGGTGAATATTTACCAAAACCGACTGCGATCGAATGTTTGCAAGTGGCTAAAGAGCATTTACAAGGGCTTTGGGATTACAAAGGTATCCGTGGCATCAGGCAATCCCGCAAGCATATGACTTGGTATGCGAAGGGCTTTGTCGGTGCGGCGGCTTTGCGCGATCGCCTCTGTCGGATTGAGTCGGTGCAGGATGGCTTTGATTGTCTTGATGCTGCGATCGCGCAAATTGCTAATTCTCAAGGCAAGTTTCAGATGATTTCATCTGAAGATATGGCAGAAATGATCGCCATGAAGCAATAATAAAACTCAAGAATTATTTTTTGTGAGGTGGCAAAGCCACCTCACAAAAAATAATTCTTGATTCTCACTGTGCAAAGCACGGCGCAAATCACCTAACTTTATCAAGAAGCATCATGCAACAAATATTTAGCCGTCGTAATTTGCGCCTGTTTATCACCATCTTTGTGGCAACAGTGCTGATGTTTGCGCTGGGATGGTTTATATTTTTGCGTCCCGCAGTTACAAGTCTCAATAAGACTGCTCAAACGGCTGGTTCTAGCCTTCAGAATATTACCCTTACCGAATTTGATGCCAATGGGAAGCTCCTTTGGGAAATTCAAGCTAAAAGTGCTACCTATCGCGAAGATCGTAAAATTGCTGATGTCGAAGATGTGAAAGGCAAATTTTACCGTGATGGTGAACCGCTCATGGAGGCAACTGGTAATAAAGGAACTATTGATCAAGCCAGTAAAGCAATTTCGCTAGAGGGAAATATTAAGGCGATCGCAGTTCAAGAAAAGATCAATATGAAAGCCGATCGCATGGTCTGGCAATCAGAGCAAGATCTGCTCAAGGCGACAGGCAATATTCAAATTGATAAGCCTGAGGATAAGCTGACCATGACTGGCAAAGAATTAACGGCTAAACCTAGTGTCAATGTGTATAGCATGGAGAAACAAGTAGTTGTGATCGCGGTAGAGCCACCGCTAGAAATGAAGAGCGAGAAAGTTACTTGGGATGCAAAGCGCGATCGCGTGTTTACTGATGTTCCTATTTCTGTAGTCCAAGTCAAAGACAAATTACAACTAACTGCAAAGAAAGGTGATTGGAATATTCAGAAAAAGGAAGTTACTTTCACGGGTGATATCAAAGCCAAAGATCCGAAACTAGATGTTGACCTTGAGGCATCTCAAGCGATTTGGAATCTTGAGAAAAAGTTAGTAACTCTGCCAGTGCCTTTTACAGGAACGAGTAAGAGTCGAGGTATTGTCATCAAAGCCCAGAAGGGAGAAGCCCAAGTAGAAAAAGAGCAGATTAATCTCATAGGGGAAGTATCGGCAAGTTTTAGCTCTACTCAAGGTGTGGTTAATGCCGATAAGGTGGAATGGTTGATTCCCACAAAAATGATTACGGCTAATGGCAATATCGTCTATCAACAGCCCGATAAGAATCTCAATGTGAGAGGCGATCGCGCTGTAGCAAATCTCGAATTGCAAACCGTCACGGTCACAGGCGCAAATGTCCTTTCAACACTGAATCCTTAAACAACTAAGAAGGAATGCGAGTTGGTGTCTCAACATTTAATGTGCCTCAAATCAAGTAGGGTGAGTTAGCGTAGCGTAACGCACTCAAACATTTAGCATTAGAAAGGTGCGTTACATTTCATTAACGAGCCCTACGCGATCGGCTGTCACGAATATTCAAATCCTGCGATTTTGTTAAAGGATTTATCTTTGCGATCAACCCTTGCTAATTGCTACAATTTGTATAAGATCTACTTCCATCCATGCCTGTAATCAATAATAGTTGGCGTTCTTCTTCAGGCGAGATTTTAATAAATCTTTGCCCTCCCAAATACTCATTTGTACTTACTAAGATTACTCCATCGCCGAAACGTACTATTGGATTTTCTTCCCCATTACCGCCAAAAGAAATCGTATAAGGTAATTTTTTCCTTAAGTCTGCATAGGCTTCATTTTCTCTGGCTTTAAATCTAGACCACCGATTTTTTCGTAATTGCGCCTGAAAAAATTGTTCGATTTCTTCTACAGTTTCTTTGCGAACAGTGTAATGGCATCTCAACACATCTTTAGGATATTTTGCTGGCTTGTATTCTTCTGCCATTACCAACTTGTATTTACTCCAGACTTGCGGGGGAACGCCATCTTCGGTAGAAGTGCATCCACTAAGATAAGATGCGACGATGAAAGCAACCGTAGCTATTATAAATTTTTTATTTAGCATGACTTACAATTAGAAAAAAATTCTCGACTGATCCAATTCCTGTAAAAGCTTACCCAAGCTCCCATGGCTTCTTTATCTTTAGTGATGGTTGGAATTCGAGGATAAACTGCAAAATCTGCCTATCTTCCTTCGAGATTTCCAAGCCCTGCCGCCTTATATAATAAGTATTCAGTAGGGTGCGCTAGCCTAGCATAACGCACAAACATTTGTTATCGAAAAGGTTGTAAAAGGTTCATTTAATTGACATTCAAAAGGTACGTTACATTTCATTTAACGCACCCTACATGATCAGCGATCGCACTTCACTAATTTATAGCTCAATCCAGTTAGTCCAATGTATCTGAGTTGTTCTGTTACGCTAATTGTTCTTGCTTTCGCTTCCACCATTCTGCTTGGAAATTCTCCTGCTCTTCAACGCTGACAGGCTCTACATCTTCTCCTGTCTTAAAAATGTATACGAGGGGGTGATACATCTCATCATCTTGATTTACCTGCCATATCTTCGCCCCTAAGCTCATATCTATAGCCATCCCAGTTAGTATGACTCGCCGACTTGCTCCATAACACACAGGTAAAAGACCATGAATCGCAAGCCGCTTTCTCACCTTCTTAAATGATGTAAAATAGTTCCAATCCGTTTCTTCAATCACACCACCAGCCCAAGATAACTTGATAAGACAATCAGTATGACGACCATCCGTATCTGTCCAATCACGACAACCTGTATCAATGCTGGCTGGCAATAAATTACCATCTTCGTCTCTCAGCATGATTTCTATGCCATTTCTACCTTGTGCGAGGACTTCATGCATCAAAAACTCCAAGTCATTAGCTAAAAAATTTACCTGAATTTATAGATTTAGATCTTCCACATTATAATTAACTCATTAACAAGCACTTGCAGTTGTTTTGTAGGTTCATCAAGATTGGGCAATTGATAACTATGTATGTATAAGGCAATCAAGGGAAATTTTTGTAAAATCCCTCACGACTTTCTATTTTAAGAATTTCAATAACTTCTCCATCCCAAAAAATCCCAATACGATAGCTGTAATCAAATTTAATGCGATAGTATCCCGAAAACCCTTTTAATGGCTCAAGATCTGGAATTTCGGACAGTGTTTGAGAAGTTCCAATTGCTTCAATACATTTTCTGACTTTTGCGAGAATCTTTTGGTCGTTGATTTTGTCTAAATCTTTTTTGAAGCGTTTGGCAATTTGATATTTCATTGAGGCAAACTCTCCAAGAGAGATTGAGACTCTAATTCAGATAAAAAACCTTCTTTACGAGAATTTTCACAAGCTAAATAAAGGATAGAGTCTTCTAATTCAGATGAATTATTTTGAAATAAAAGTTGTAGAAAGCCTTGTCGGATTTCTAGGGGTAAGGTTTGAAATAGTCTATAAAAACCCGTGCTAGTTAGCAAAGATTCTGTGATTTCTACTTGGCTCATGGCTATTTGTTTCCTTTTTTACGCAGTCTTTATTTAGATTATATCGTTATCAAGCTTTCTAAAAAAAATCAGCGATCGCAATACATCTCAAACCAAGTAGGGTGTGTTAGCGTAGCGTAACGCACCCTACTAAAATCATCAGAAAGGTGCGTTACATTTCATTAACGCACCCTACGCGAAATGTCAAATTATCGAAGACCAGTAATTACAGAAGGAACTTATTTTATTACCCAAGTCACCTATCAGAGAATTCCTTGGCTTTGTAGTGATTTGGGACGTAAAGGATTGCGCGAGGCGATCGCTAAAGTTCGAGAGAAATATCCATTTGAAATAAATGCTTTTGTTCTATTGCCCGATCATTTCCATTGTCTGTGGACGTTGCCAGAAGAAGACAAGGATTTTTCGGTAAGATTACGATTAATCAAAACCTATGTAACCAAACATTATGGCGATCAATTAGGAATTAATGCAGAAGTTTCGCGATCGCGACAAAAACGACAAGAAAAGAATCTATGGCAGCGTCGTTTTTGGGAGCATCTAATCCGAGATGAGCGAGATTATGCTCTACATTGCGATTATATTCATTACAATCCTGTACGACATGGATTATGTGCAAAAGCAGAAGATTGGCAATTTTCCAGCATTCATCGTTTTATCGCACAGGGACAATATCCACCCGATTGGGGAGCCACAGAAGTTACAGAAAAGCCCCAAGACATTTGGGACGAATAACCAGCCCCGTAGAGTGTGTTAGCGTAGCGTAACGCACAAACATTTGTTATATAAAAGGTTGGAAAAGGTTTATTTAATTGATGTTAAAAAGGTGCGTTACATTTCATTAACGCACCCTACGCGATCGGCAATTTCACTCTATTGACCGTTGTCTAAAAGGCTCTCCAGCATTGGAGTCAGAATTTTGACAATAGGATTATTGGTAAGTTCCATCAGAGCTGCTGCACCACCAACTTTCAATGCCTTAAGGATTTTACTCTTGGTATTTGGCTTTTTCTCAATCTCTTCCATTGCTTTTACTGCAATACTACCCTTCTCTGCTGTTGTTGTAGTTGGGTAGATTTTGCTTAACTGCTCTAATAGATCTTGAATTTCTTTTGCAGCTTCAGCTAAAGTCTGTTTTGTCTTGGAATCAATATCTATGTTTTGATTAATATGATTGACACTCATGTCGGTAACAGTATTGATACCTCCTGGAGACATAATGCTAATTTGGTTATTCTTAATCTGACCAATCTGCATCTGGTTTTCTTCTGCCACTGTAATAGCTCTCTCAATAAGTTCTCGATTTTTACTGTCACTTTTGAAAAGACGATCAGTCATCTCTTTTAAATAATCTAAGTTTATTCTGATATGGTCTAAAATTCTTTTATTTTGATGCTCTATCTTTTCTTCTAAAGCTGTAATCTTAACCTGTAAGGCTTTGATCTCTGACTTTAATGCCTTTACCTCTCCTCTATCTCCTAAAAACACTCTTTGTTAACCTCCGCAGATAAAACTTTATTTTTGGAACAGCTAATAACAGTGATATCCCAAATTTAAGAGGACTTACTGTGTTATCAGACATTTGCCAGACACCAATGCTTAACATCCGTATTTTTATCTACTCTTTCTTTGGCACGCTCATTAAGCAGAAAAAATTTTATATGGACTTGCGGATAACCTCATTTCCATTGCATTGTATCATAGCATCTTAAATTGAAAAACCAGATGTTCAAGAGATACACAGATATCTAACTGTGTATTAGCAAGTAGTGGATAGACACATCTAAAATGATGCAATAGATTTTAGGTTAAATACCTACTGTATCAACACTCTAAGATTTTCCTAAAGCACCAAATTAGCCATGTCTATCCAGTAGTGGACTGTTTCATCTAAAATAGTGCAATAGATTTCGGCTTAAATTCTTAGATTGTAAAATCTATAGTACTTTTCTAATACACTATTTTAGATGAAACGTTCCAGTAGGGTGTATTAGCGTAGCGTAACGCACAAACAATTGTCATGCAAAAGGTTGGAAAAGGTTCATTTAATTGACATTAAAACATTAAAAAGGTGAGTTACATTTCATTAACGTACCCTACGTGGATCGCTGATCGCACTTGAACATCGCTAAACAGCTTGAAGTATCTTCGGCTCAGGAATAGATTCACCTTCCATTTGCCAAGCTTCTAGGTACATTTCAATAACCTCTTCACCATTATGAATTGCCTGCTCACGAGTTTCGCCATGCGTACAAGGCATGACAACGAGATCGGCAAATTCTGGAATCGTGACTAGAAATAAGTGATCTGCCTCAGACCATTGAACATTCATACTGTATCTGTTCATAAATCCTCCTCCTGATTCCCTAGCTTCTTGATTGCATCCAATAATTTTGCGAGTTGCTTCTCTAAGTATATTGGTACATCATCACCATCCTTACCCGAAATAGTTAACGTTTGACTGAGCATAGGGTGTCGCCAGCGCTCATGACTACCCTTACCCCGTTTGGGCAAATAAACGAATCCCTCACGCGCAACTTGGGCTTTGAATTCCCGAATTTTTCTAGGCATTTGTTTCTTTCTTGCTGCTAAATCTCTGAGTCAAGCCTTCACCTACAAGCGATAAACCGATCGTCATTAAAGTAATCGCCAAACCAGGGAAAATTGTTGTCCACCAGATATTTTCGCCAGTCGAAAGTGCGTCAAGAGCTTGCTTAAGATCATGCCCCCATTCAGGGACATCTTCGGGAATGCCTAAACCTAAAAAGCCTAAACCTGCAAGGGTCAAAATCGCATCGGCGGCGTTGAGGGTGAAAATTACGGGTAAACTTTGGACGACGTTGGGCGCGAGATATTTGATTAAGATTGTTTTCGTGTCAGCACCGATCGCTTGAGCAGCTTCGATATAAACTTCGGTTTTCGTACTCACAGTTTGGTTGCGGATCACCCGAAAATATTGGGGGATATAGGCAACACTGAGCGCGATCGCAGCATTCCAGACCCCAGCACCGACAACAAAGGCGATCGTTAGCGATAGCAATAAACTCGGCAACGTGTAGATGGCATCCATCAAAAAGACTAAGATGCGATCGAGCCAGCCGCCTTTGTAGCCGCTTAGCATCCCCAAGGGTACGCCGATTACAAGACTAATTACGGTTGAGGCGATCGTTACTTGCCATGCGACACCAGCACCTGCGATCGTTCTCGTAAATACATCATGTCCCTGTAAATCCGTGCCAAACCAATGTTGTGGCGATGGTGGCTGATGGATCGGATTGCTAAGAAATTCAATGGGATCTGTCAAAATCCCCAGCGCTTGCAGCAATGGTGTGGCGATCGCCATCAGCAAAAAAGCAACGCTAATGACGATGCCAACGAACATTAACTTTTGGGAGACTGACTGCTTAGGCGATTTCATAGGGGACAAAGGGGCAAATTAAGGGGCGAGTTAGACAATAAAAGCGGATTTCCTTGATTTGTACTATACCGCGATCGCTAAATCTAGATAGAATAAGCTTCTGGGATCGTAGGTAAAAATTATGGATGTAATTCCCGCAATTGATATTTTAGATGGACGCTGTGTCAGGCTCTATCAGGGGGATTATCAAAAATCAGAAGTATTTGGTGAAGACCCCGTTGAGGTTGCTCAGCGTTGGTACGATCAAGGCGCTAAGTATTTGCATGTGGTTGATTTGGATGGTGCAAAGGAAGGCAAGCCGAAAAACTTAAAGGTAATTGAGGCGATCGCCCGATCAATTCCGATGCGAGTACAGATGGGTGGCGGCTTGCGCGATCGCGAAAGTATCGTGTCAGTGCTAAATTCTGGCGTGAGTCGGGTGATTTTAGGCACGGCTGCGGTGGAAAGCTCGCAACTAGTTGCCGATATTTGTGCGGAATTTCCTGAGCAAATTATGATTGGCATTGATGCCCGTAATGGCAAGGTTGCCACTAGAGGCTGGTTGACCAATTCGGATGTAACTGCTGTGGATCTTGCCAAACGCATGACTTCTGTAGGCATCGCAGGAATTATTTATACGGATATTCATCGCGATGGCACGATGCAGGGGCCAAATATCGAGGCTTTGCGCCAACTTGCCGAAAATGTTGATGTACCTGTGATTGCGTCAGGTGGAATTAGTTCGATTACGGATTTGTTAAATCTGCTATCGCTGGAATCTGTCGGCGTGAAGGGTGCGATCGTTGGCAAAGCGATTTATACAGGTGATATCCAACTACGTGAAGCTCTTCGGGCGGTGGGTAATGGGCGTTGGCAAGATGTAATTGATAACTCGGCGATCGCCTAAAACTCTACAAAACCGAAAAGAGATTTGCGGCGCTTCGCGCCGCAAATCTCTTTTCGGTTTTTATGTTAAGTACACACAAGTCGCACTGCACTCAAGTGCGGGCTAAGAGCTAAAGTCGGTTTCAACCGACTGAAGAAATTCGACACGTTTCAACTGGTTGCTTAAAAATATTCTTTAGTCCACTTTAGTGGACTTTAGTTTTTAGCCAGCACTTGAGTGCTGGGTTTATTTGGGCAGAATGAAATGCGCCCATACATCGCCATCGACACCGCACATATCTCGCATGTAAATGTATGGATAGCGCAAACTCTTTCCTTCGGTTTGGCTATAGCCTGTAAGAGCATTACCATAGGGATCATGAACGATATATCCCTGCTCATCGAAGCCAATGATCGTAATGATATGTCCGCCGTGGGTGAAGTAGCCACCAATCACAACAGGACGATTTTCGGTGATTTCTTGTTTGATTTGTGACCATGTGCGGGTAGTGCTGAAGTTGCCACCAAAACCGTAGGCACGATATAGCCCTTGTAAAACGGCATTATCGGTTCGGGATTGTGCTCCGTATTTATTGATAACCCATTGATATAGCTCATCCTCTAGCTGTTGTTGCGGATTGCGCGATCGCCTACCGTGAAAAGCTAACACCATAGCGATCGAGGTAACATTACAGGTCACAAAAGGATCTCGCGGATTGTCTAATTGTGAAAAATAGGGCACTCCTAAAACTTTGCGCTTGGGCGTAATCTCGATCGCCTTATTGCCTTGCTGAAGGTTGACGTGCCCCGCAAATACAAAGCCCGACTTGCCCAGAGGTGGTACATCCTCATTTAAAGTGACTTGGAAATGAATATCGGTCAGGCTATAGCTATCCAGACCAAACACATCACCTGCGTTGAGGGGTGCTAATTCATTTGCAGCTAACTGTCGCGAATCAATGGGGCGCTTCTTGAGAACTGTATTTTGCCTAACGGTCAAGGTTTTCATATCAGGGTCGAACAGGATCGCCTTACCATTTTTGGTAATGCTGACATGTCGCTCATAGAAAAATCCCACATTGCCAATCGGGGCGATCGCAGAGACAAACTTCACGCGGAAATGACCATTAACCGAGGCATAGCCGCTAATCGGATAAGTCGTACCCGCTTTAACCATGATTTTTTGCGAATCGGAGAGGCTACTAGCATTTTGTGACGATGCTTTCAAAAAGGTGTCAGTAATCACCGTAGCGATCGCACCATTGATCGGGATATCACTAACATCGGCAGGATTCGAGAAATCAAGGGATTCGCCAAGTTTTGATAATTCCACATGGGGCAAGAAAAAGAAGCCAACCTGTCCGACGGGAGCCAAGGGTTGAGCAAGTTTGACTTGGACATGGTTAGCCGCGATCGTAAAATTCCCATCCAACAACAATTTTGTCCCCGCTTTCACCTCGGCTTTTTGGGTAAAAGGTAAAGCTTGCGAAGCCGCTGTAGAAATCTTGAAAATCGTGTCTTGCTTCACAGTCAGCGTAATCGGTGCAATCAAATCCACATGGGGCGCATAGAAGTAACCAAAGGCTCCCATCGGTGCGATCGGTTGCTTGAGCAAGACCTTGATATGCCCATCAACAGATCCATAACGCAACACTTCAAGAGTTTGTCCAGCTTGCACATCGACTTTGCCATTGGGCGGTAAAGTCCCCGAATCCGCAGGGGAAGCTTTAAAACGAGTAGCTTGCTTGGTTACCAATGTGATATCAGGATTCTTAACTAAAACATTGACAATCAACTCAGCCAAAAGCTGATTATTTGCGCCGATCGCCCGCACTCGCAAAAATGTCGCCATCGCAGTTGGTAACCCAGCCGAAATTTTGGCAAGCCAAGTACCTGCGGTTGGGTTAGTTTGTACTGGGACATTTGCGTCATTGGGCAATGTCACTAGAATTTGTAAAACTTGAGTAAAGTCTGCTGTTCCTGCGATCGCAATTTCACGATTGACCACAATCTCAGTAGGCGCTTGAGTAATGGCGATCGCTGTTTGTACTGGGGCAGGAGCAGGAGCATTAACAGGTGAATTATTTGAAGCGGCTGTCATTACTGTTTCACTGTTGACTACTGCATCTATTACAACACTTTGCGCTCAAACCCAAACCAAGAACTTTTTTGAAAGTGTTGCAAAGCAACACTTTCAAAAAAGTTCTTTTGGCTCGTTCACTCTCTAAAACCCAAAAAGTAAAGGCGGCGCGAAGCGCCGCCTTTACTTTTTGGGTTTTGTCTCCCCTTTGCATGAGAAAATAGCACAAACATCTCTAGAATTAACTAGATACGGGTATTGCTATGGGCTTTGCTGATTATTCGATCGCTGAGATCGCGGAAGACTACAAACTCACCCTTGAGTCTGTATTTAAACTATGCGATCGCCTTGGGATCGCTTACCAAGATGCCGAAACCAAACTTGCTTTGGAAGACGCAAAAGCCGTAATCATGGCATCCGAAGCCCAAAATTCTAAAACCTCTTTCAAAAACACCTAAAAATTTAAAGAGTAACCGCGATCGCAAAATCGCAATAAATCTTTGAGATTAGGTTAAATTCTTTTAGATAAACTTAGATAAATTAAGTTATGTCCGTAATTATGAACAAAAATTCTTTTAAATACTTGGCGGTGGCGATCGCATTCGTAATGCTAGCCTTCCAGCTTTTTACCACCAGCGTCAGCGCAGCCGACATTCCGATCGCACTGCGTACCGTTCCCCTTAACGAAAACACCAATATTGTCTTAACCCAAAAAGACATTTCTAAGGGTAAGAAATTATTCTCCAATACCTGTGCTACCTGCCACCTTGGCGGCGCAACATTTACCAATCCCAACGTCAACCTTTCTCCCGACTCCTTGGCTGGTGCAAACCCCGTTCGTAACAACGTCCTTGGTTTGGTTGATTTCATGAAGAATCCCACCACCTATGATGGTGTGACCGAAATCTATGACGTTCACCCTAGCCTCAAGAGCACCGATATTTTCCCAACCATGCGTGGTCTTACTGACAACGACCTCAAGCTAATAGCTGGTTATATCCTCTACGAACCCAATGTTAGAGGTATCGCTTGGGGCGGCGGAAAGATATACTATTAAACCAATAATGTAGCGTACTAGTCATACGCCACATTTAAATTAGCTAGTCTTATTAGCTTTTCTCTACGTGTTTTAGTTGCTTTAGTTCGAGTCGAGTCGAATTAGTGCAAGTCAAGTTGAATTTTAGTCGGTAATTAATCATGAATATTGCGTCATTTGCGAAAAAGCTTAGCCTTTTGATCGCTAGCTTCGTTTTTATTGTCGGTAGTTTTTTCATGTCAGCGAGCCCTGCTGCTGCTGATACTGTCACCGTTAAGATGGGTTCTGATGGTGGTCAGCTAGTATTCGAGCCTAAAGTGGTCACAATCAAAGTAGGCGATACTGTCAAATGGGTTAACAACAAAGCTTTCCCACACAATATTGTGTTTGACGGTCATGAAGAACTTTCTCACAAGAAGTTAGCGCAAAAGCCTAAGGCTGAGCTAGAGTCCACCTTTAATGAAGCTGGTGAGTTCGCTTACTACTGCTCTCCCCACCGTGGCGCTGGTATGCAAGGCAAAGTAGTTGTTCAATAACAGCTAAGCTTATTCTCGCAAAAAAGAGGTGCAAACAATGTTTGCACCTCTTTTTTGTTTAACGCATAGAGAGATTGCTAAGAGCTAAACAAAGCAACAATCCTCTCGAATACATCATCAATAATCGCGTCATACCAAAGCACAAAATGGCTACGCCATTTTGTGCTTTTAAAACCCTTACAGGGTTTGGTTTTTAATTCACAGAAGTGTTGCCACACTTTTGTGAATTGGTATCAAATCTATGGGCTGAGATCGCGTTAACATGAAAAAAGCCAAGTTCAGAAAACCAAGTTAGAAATTAATTTATGTCGAATATTTGGGAGTTAGATTTTTATTCCCGTCCCTTGCTGGATGCTAATAATAAAAAAATTTGGGAATTGCTGATCTGCGATCGCGAACGCCAGTTTGAATGGGTGCGCGAATGTCCACCTACGGAAGTGAACTCCGAATGGCTAGCGAAGCAACTCACCGACTGCGTAAACATGACGGGGCAAAACCCCATTAAAATCCGCTTCTTTCGTCCCAGTATGACCAATATAATTATGCGTGGCTGTAAGCTGGCGGGAATCACAGGACAAGCATCTCGGCGTGTATTTACGATGTCAGGATGGTTGGCGGAGAGAATGGCGAGTATTTATCCTAATCGGGATGGCTTTCAAGCTGTTGATCCTAATCCTTTGCCTTTGAAAGTATTGGCAGCCCAAGATCCTAAACCCGTCCCAGATGCTCTGATGGGTGAGCGCTGGATATCGGTATCGCTGAAAGCAGGTGATTTTGCAGATGCGAAAGAATGGTCAATGGATTTTAGTGAACTTCTCGATATTAGTAGCCTTGATCCTGAAACTATTATTTCAGGGATAATTATTCTTTCTGCAAGAGCGACGGCTTTGGCGGCTTGGATGTCGGGAGTCGATCCTGTGTTTGTCAAGTTTGAACGCAATCTATTAGGCGATCGCACACAGATGCAGCTTGAAGCAAGTGCTGATGCTAGATGGGTTTTAGCTAACTTGCAAGCACCAAAAGATAAAGAGGCGATCGCGCAGGGAGCCGCATTTGAGAAATCCAAACAAAGTTCTCAGGGATTTCACTTCTTAGCGGTACAAACTAGTCCTGAAGAAGAGCATTTTGCAGGGTTTTGGATGCTGAAAGAAGTTATGTCAATATAGACTATTTGTCTTGATTAGCAGAATTTTCTATGAGCTCACTCCGATGTCACATCTCCGCCAAAACGTAATTACTAAAGACTGGGTGATTTTTGCTACAGAGAGATCTAAGCGTCCCCATGAATTTGCGCGATCGCATGATGATATCCCGCCAGAGTTGCCAATTTATAAACATAGTTGTCCTTTTTGCAAGGGTAATGAAAATCCCGCCGAAACAGAATATCTACGGATAGAAGATGAATGCGGTTGGCGGGTGCGGATTATCCCGAATAAATATCCTGCGCTCTCTCCTATAGGCGATCGCGTTCGGCATAGCGACGGTATTCATCGCTCGATTACAGGCGTGGGCTATCACGAAGTCTTAATTGAACATCCTGACCATAATGCCACGATTGCCTTGATGGAAATTAGGGATGTGATTAATATTCTCAAAGCCTATCGTCAGCGCTATAACTTGATTCGCCTAGATCAACGCATTGAAAGCATCATCATCTTTAAAAATCATGGTGAGAGCGCAGGTACATCTCTAGAACATCCACATTCACAGATTACGGCTACACCCGTTGTCCCATCGCAAATCCGCTATCGGATGATCGAAGCAATCAGCTATTTCGATGATATGGGCGAATGTTTATTTTGCTATACCCTCAGAGATGAGTTAAAGGCAAAAGAACGAATTGTCTTAGAAACAGAATATTTTGTGACTTTCATTCCTTATGCCGCACTTTCCCCTTTCCATATGTGGGTATTCCCTCGAAGTCACAATTCTTCCTTTGGCGATATTAGTGAACCTGAAATAGCTGATCTTGCCTATACTCTCAAAACAGTTCTTGCCAAGTTATATTATGGCTTAAATAATCCTGCTTACAATTACACAATTCGCTCAATGCCGACTGATGAGAAGCAATCTGATTACTTCCACTGGTATCTAGCGATCGTGCCTCGTGTGTCCCAATCGGCAGGGTTTGAGCTAGGTAGTGGTATGTATATCAATACGGCAATGCCAGAAGATAGTGCTAAATTTTTGCGGGAAATTGAGATTCCATAACCATGCATAGTAATGGGCAAAACTTCGCGCCGCCTAGTACTATCTAAACAGCAGAGGGTTCATTTTACGGGGATTTTCATGTTTGGTTGTTATGGAAAATAGCGTAGCGATCGCGTCCTTGCTGTTTGGCACTGTATAACGCTTGATCAGCTTGATTAATTAATATCTCTGGCTGAACTTCTATTGTCGGTACAAGTGAAGCAATCCCTAAGCTGACCGTGACAATTGGCTTTACCTCAGAACGTTCGTGAGGAATTTCCAGTATCTGAAGCGCTTCCTGAATTCGCACTGCGACTGAAATGGCTCCTTCCAAATCAGTATCAGGAAGCAGTACCACAAATTCTTCACCTCCATAGCGCGATACTAAATCACCAGCTCGATCAACCGACTTATGCACAGCCTGTGCCACCTTGATCAGGCAATCATCGCCAGCAAGATGCCCATAAAAATCGTTGTAGAGTTTGAATGAATCCAAATCGAACAGAATTAATGAAAGCGATCGCTCTGCTCTGGCTAAACGTTTCCATTCTTCATTTAGTCTCGCGTCAAAACAACGACGGTTAGCTACCTTGGTCAAACCATCCAAATTCACCAAGACTTCAAGTTTCTGATTGGCATCTTGCAAAGCCAGTTCGGCCTGTTTACGTGCAGTAATATCTCGGACTGTAATCGCTAGCCCATCTTCCATCTTAACGACTGCAAACTGATACCAGCAAGATTTTCCCCATTGATAATAAAAATCACGTTCTAGAGGTTCCCCTGTCTCGACAATCGTAACCAAGCGATCAAAGAGATCTGGTTCGAGAAGCGTGAATAAATTTTGGGGAACTAGTTTGCCGATCAAATCTTCATGGTTTTTTCCAAAAGCTTTGATAATTATGGGATTGATCATCAGGCAACGGAAGTCTTGAATATATCCTGTCGATTCTCGAACCGCTTTTAGAGCGACAATACCATCAAGAGAACTATTCAAAACGCCATAAAGGATATCTTCTGCTTCTTTTCGCCTGTCAATTTCATCCTGTAATTTGATGGTTCTATCTTCTACTCGTTGTTCTAATTCATTATTAATTGAGGCTAATTCGACATAAGCTTTATATGAGCGCAGAGCAGTAATAATCGTGGTAAACAACTTTTGCGAAGTAAATTCTGTTTTGGTCTTATAATCATCGATATCATAATCAATAATAACTTGTCTTTCGGGTACCTGTCCTGGCTGTCCTGTCCGTAAAATGATCCGAATTGCTCGGTTTTGGAGTATTTCGCGAATGTACTTTGCTGTAATCAAACCAGCATCATCAGATTCCATTATTACATCGAGCAAAGTAACTGCCACATCAGGATTGTCGATCATCATCTGACGTGCATCTATACCTGAATAGGCGCTTAGGAACTGTAGTTTTTTATTGTCAAAAGTAAAATCGCCTAAGGCAAGGCGGGTGATGTTATGAATCTCTACTTCATCATCGACGATCAGAATCTTCCAAGACTCAAGATTCTGTAGAGAATCTTTTGGCGAAACTGAATCTACTTCGTCAGCAAATTCTAGTTCATCTATGAATACTAGCTCATCATCAATCATTGCAATCATTTTTATGATATCTTTATCTCAATCTAGAATACATCTAAGCATTAAAGGTTTCTATAAGTAGAGCGGAATTTGCATGATAAATTTAGTGCCAACGCCGACTTGACTCTCACAGGTAATACTGCCTTGTAATTTTTGAGTGACAAGATTATAGACAATATGCAGCCCCAAACCACTCCCTCCTTGTCCGCGTTTGGTAGTATAAAAAGGGTCAAAAATTTTGCCAATGTTATCGATCGCTATTCCTTTACCGTCATCACTATATTCAAAAGTAAGACATTTGTGTTGTTGAGAAATAGCAAAAACAATTGTACCGTCATCACCCTGATCGTAAGCATGAATCAAGGAATTCATCACTAGGTTAGTGACGATCTGCGAAATCAATCCCGGAAAACTATCAAGGGTAATATTTTCGGCGCAATCTATGTGCACGTTAAGTTTTGTCCGTTTTAGTTTGGGTTGAAGGTTGAGCAAAACTTCTTCAAGGTAAGTTTTTATCTGGAATGATCGCCTCTCTTCGCTAGACTGATCGACAGCTACCTGCTTAAAACTCTGAATCAGCTCGACAGCTCGATTTAAATTTGCCAGAATGATTGTGCTGCTTTGTTGCAGATTATCCATAAACTTGTCGAGATCGGAGCGTTTTATAGTTCCATTTTTTAGTATATTTGCCATTTCTTGCGTTTTATCCGCGATTAGTGAGGCAGCAGTCACACCAATTCCAAGCGGGGTGTTGATTTCGTGAGCTATACCTGCGACTAATCCACCTAAAGCTGCCATTTTTTCGGATTCGACTAGTCCATTTTGAGCAGCTTTGAGGTTGATAAGGGCTTTCGATAATTCTTGAGTGCGATCGCCTACCATTTGTTCAAGGTTCTCCGTCAGTTGTAGCAATTCTGCATTTCTAGTTTCGAGGGCTTGACTCACTTGCTTCAGCTTGAGGTGAGTTTTTAGTCGCGCTAAAACTTCCTGTTCTTGAAAAGGCTTGGTGATATAGTCTACTGCCCCAAGCTCAAATCCTTTCACTTTGCTAACAGCATCCGCAACGGCAGTCATAAAAATGATGGGTATATTGCAAGTTTGAGGATTAGCCTTAATTCTTTGGCAAGTTTCAAAACCGTCCATAACTGGCATCATCACATCCAGTAAAATTAAATCAGGTGATTGTCGCTTCAAGTGTTGCAAGGCTCGCTCACCGCTGGTGGCGATCGCTACTTCATAGCCGACAGTACTTAGAGCTTCTGAGATGACATCCAGATTGCTGGGGATGTCGTCAACGATTAAAATTAGTCCAGTTAAAACGGTTGTCATAAAATTAATCATCCACAGTCCTTTCATTGGTGAGGTATGGTTGAATAAATGACTCGATCTTTTCGGGCTGGAGTTGCTTTGTCAATTGGAGAAGACGTTGAACAAAAGGTTGGTAACTCTCGCTTTTTTGTGCAATCTTCTCGGCAGTCTCGGCAAGTTTCCGCAAAAGACCATCCTGTGCCAGTTCCATTAAAATTTGCAAGTCGTTGATTGGAGGCGCAATCATCTCAGTAGTGGAAACTTTATTACTGATCAATGCAGAGTCTAACTTGGTTTCGTCATATTGCCAAGTAAGTTGCAGATGCTGAGCTAGCAAAGTCAACAGCTCATCCACTTGCACAGGTTTTGCCAAGAAATCATCCCCACCTGCATCTAGGCTCATTTGTCGATCAAGTTGAGATACCGATGCTGAGGAAACAATCACTTTGAGCGATTGTTTTTCTGGATCGCTTCTCAATTGTTTCACGAATTCAAAGCCATCCATGACAGGCATTACTAAGTCAGTAATCACTAAATCTGGTAATTTCTGCTGCATTTGATTCAGTGCATCCTGTCCATTTTCCGCTTCGGCGATCGCAAAACCGATGGGTTCCAACAAATTCATCAACACAGCTCGATTTTCCCAGCGATCGTCCACCAACAAAATCTGGCGACGCGCTCCTTCATAGCCGACGATGTTGTTCATCAGCATTGTTTGCTGACGACTCCAATCCAAAGCTAAAGGCACCTCGACTTCAAAGAAGAACTCACTACCAACACCGATTTGGCTCTTAACTTGGATCTGTCCACCCATTAACTGCACGATCTGCTGACTAATCGCTAATCCCAACCCTGTGCCTTCGGCTTGGCGAGTTTTATCGCCCACTTGCTGAAATGCTTGGAATAGATTGTTGACATATTCTGGAGCAATACCCACGCCAGTATCAGCGACCCAGAAACGTAGTCTCGTCGATTGAGTATCAGTTTGAGTATCTGAGGACAATTGCTCAACTCGCAAAGTCACACTACCTCTATCTGTAAATTTGATCGCATTACCCAAGAGGTTAATCAAAACTTGGCGTAACCGCTTCTCATCGGCTTCGATCCCTAGTGGTAAGTTCGGCTCTGATTCGTAGTGGAAGTCAATTCCTTTCTGGTCAGCGCGGATCTGGCAAATTTCGACGACTCCTTGGAGCAGTGCAGGTAAATGTAGAGCTTGGGGAGATAGCTCTAATCTGCGGGCTTCGATTTTAGCAATATCCAGAACATCGTTGATCAAATTAAGCAAATGGGAACCGCATTGATAAATGATGTTGGCTCCATGACGGTCTTTGTCTGCTAAGGTCTTGGAACGAGCCAAAATTTGAGCATAACCGAGAACGCCATTTAGGGGTGTTCGCAATTCGTGACTCATGTTGGCGAGAAATTCGCTCTTGGCTTGGTTGGCGTTGTCGGCAACAAGTTTGGCTTGTTGTAGTTCGATAGTGCGATCAGCGACGCGATCTTCGAGGGCTGTAAAAGAGTTATTAAGTTGGGTCGCCATTTGATTAAACGATCGCGCCAATCCTTCGAGTTCGTTAATGCCTTCGACTTCAACGATGCGATCAAGTTCTCCAGAGGCGATCGCTTCACTAGCCTGCTGCAATTTCAGGATCGGGCGCACAATCCAACGCGAAGTATAAATCCCCAGAATAGTCGCCAAGCCCAAGGCTCCTAAACATAAAAAAATCGTAGTGTGCGTATTTGCTTCGATTTGAGCCATGAAGTCAGCTTCGGGAACTACAACCACCGTCAGCCAGTTAAGCCCATAGGCATCCCTCATTGGAGATACTTTCAGAAAGTATCTTTGACCATCTAACTGAAAATCCAACTGGGTTCCTTCGCGAAGGTCATCCAAATTCTTGATGCGTTCGGTGAGAGATTCTATACTTTTACGGGCGATCGGATTACTACTATTCTGCGCTTTCAGACGCTGTTGAGTTTCACCTTTACCGACGGTTAGGAGTTCGTTGGGGATGGAAGTTGCAATTAGTTCACCAGATGGCTCAATTATGAACACTTTGCCAGATTTGCCTATCTGTAAAGTTTGCAAAAATCCACGAATCTGATCTAGCCCCATCTGACAAGTAAGCACACCAATAAAATTCCCCTGTTTGTCGTAGTATGGGGAACTGGCATTAATTTGTAGCGAACCATAGCCAGCATTAATATACACATCACTCCAAGCGGCGCTATTGTTTTTGAGAGCAGCCTTATAAAAAGGACGCTTGCGAACATCATAATTAGGCACAGTCTTCGCAACTGTAGTGGGATTACCATTCTTGTCAAGTTTGTAATACAAAAAATCGCCAATTCCTAGCGTCGGTTTCACGGCAAGTTGAGGTTCCTCAGAACCGACCCAACGGTTTACCCAACCCACACGCAGATATTGACCTTTTTCGTTAGCCAGTCCCACATGACCAATCGACTTAAAACGGAGAACCTGTCTCCAAAAGTAGTTTCTATTACTCTCAAGGTCATTGAAATCCAACACTCCTGTTTGGGCCGCATCCTCGTTAATCTGATTGACTAAATGTGGTGCCTCTAAGTAGTCCTGAACTCTTTCGCTAACTCTAAAAGTCGTTTCTTTCTGTAATAGATCAACAAGCTCATTCACCGCCTTCTGCCCATTGCGGAGTGAGAGATAGCCTGTCAGTCCAACGGCGGCAAAGATTTGTAGGACAAACGGCACAATCAGAATAGCCCGCAGAGGAATACGATGAATGAATTTGGGAATGGAATGTTTAGCCGAAGAAGACATAGCAGATGACTAACCTAAAAGAGAAAGAAATAAAGACTTTTTACAGCAATTTACAGTCAAAAGACCCGCAACAAATTTTTAAAAGTGTTGCAAATTAACTCCTTTAAAAATTTATTGGCTCGGGTTTGCGCTCAAAGCACTGTGATCTTTTGGAGTGTTGAGAGTGCTGCTATCCCTGTAAGGTAGAAGTATTATAAAACAACTGCCTTGACCAATCTGGCTATTAAAATCAACAGAACCACCGTGGAGTTTTACGATTTCCTTTACAATTACCAATCCTAATCCTGAGCCTTCGTACTTGCGGTTGAGTCCACTATCAAGCTGAATAAATGGTTTAAACAGCTTATCGCGATCGCTTGAATCAATGCCAATTCCTGTATCTGCAACTGAAAACTTAATCCAAGAGCTATTTGCCATAGGGTGAGTGATAGCAATCTCCCTAGAAGGATCATTTACTATTCTGACATCAAGACTTACCTTGCCTCCCGCAGGAGTAAATTTAACTGCATTATCAAGTAAATTGAATAATACTTGTCTGATGCGAAGCTGATCAACTGCAATAACTTCAGTATTTGAGAATACACTTGTAGTTAGTTGAATTTGTTTTTTGAGAGCTTGTTGTTGCACCAGTTCCAAACTAGAGTTGCACAAATCAGCGATCGCAATAGTTTTGATGTCTAGCTTTATCATACCTGCCATAATTTGGGAGACATCGAGAATATCTTGAATCAATTCTAGTAAATGATTACCACTGCTTTGAATCGTTTCGATCGCATCCTTTTGGCTCGGATTAATTGCGCCAAAAATTTCTTCATACAAGCATTCAGCCATACCTAAGATTCCATTGAGTGGAGTGCGTAATTCATGGTTCATAGTGGCTAGAAATTCATCTTTTAGCTTGTTAGCTCGAATGAGTTCTGCATTAGCGTGATCTAGATTGGCATTTAAGGCTGCTAAGGATGTATATGCCTTGTACGATCGCAGAGCCGTAATAATCGTGGTGAACAACTTTTGTGAAGTAAATTCCGTTTTAGTCTTGTAGTCATCGATATCATAATCGACGATTGCTTGTCGTTCGGGTACTTGTCCTGGCTGTCCTGTGCGCAAAATAATCCGCACCGCTCTATTTTGGAGTGTTTCGCGGATGTACTTTGCTGTGATTAAACCTGCATCATCAGATTCCATAATCACATCTAGCAAAACAACTGCAATATCAGGATTTTCGGTCATCATCCGTCGAGCTTCGGCACCTGAATAAGCACTTAAAAATTGTAGCCTTTTCTTATCAAAGTTAAAATCTTCTAAGGCAAGTCGCGTGATGTTGTGAATTTCTACTTCATCATCAACGATCAGAACTTTCCATGACTCTAGACTATATGATGAAACTTGACTAATTTCATCTTCATCAGCAAATTCCATCATGTCATCAATCATTAGCTCATCATCAACCATGGAAAATTTGAATTGGCGTGAATGTATTAGAAACCATTTAAGAATTACTTTCTGCGGTCAAAAGCTCCAAGAGATCCCCCTCACTTCCCCTTAAAAAGGGGGAGGAATTTAATTCTCCCCCCTTTTTAAGGGGGACTCGGGGATCTAGCTCAATTCTTAAATGATTTCTTAAACTTAAAAATCTATAACTACAATCATAAATGAATCTGCATAATAATCATAATGATCACAATGGAATTTGCATAATAAATTTAGTCCCTACGCCAACTTGGCTCTCGCAGGTAATAGTACCTTGTAACTTTTGGGTAACCAGATTGTAAACAATATGCAGTCCTAAACCACTCCCTCCCTGTCCCCGTTTTGTTGTATAAAATGGGTCAAATATCTTGCCGATATTATCGGGACCGATTCCCTTCCCATCATCGCTATATTCAAAGTTTAGCTGGTGTTTTTGCTGCGTTATGGCAAAGTGGATCGTGCCTTTGTCTTCGGCATCGTATGCATGACTTAAGGAGTTCATCACTAAGTTGGTCGCGATCTGTGATATCAGTCCTGGATAACTATCTAGGATTATATTTTCCGCGCATTCTATTTGGACGTTGATTTTTGTGCGTTTGAGTTTTGGCTTTAGATTGAGTAGAATTTCTTCAAGGTAGTCTTTGAAATTGAATCTTCTCCTTTCTTCACTGGACTGATCGACTGCTACTTGCTTAAAGCTCTGGATCAGTTCTGCTGCTCGATTTAAATTAGACAGCACGATTTTGCTGCTTTGTTCTAAGGTGTCCATCAATTTATCTAGTTCTGATCGTTTTAGTGTTCCCTTTTGTAGGGATTCTGTTAGTTCTTGGATTTTATCGGTGATTAATGATGCGGCTGTTACGCTTATTCCTATTGGTGTATTGATCTCATGGGCGATGCCTGCCACTAATCCTCCTAATGCTGCCATCTTTTCTGATTTAACTAATTCTGTTTGTGCTGATTTGAGGTTGGTCAGCGCTTGTGATAGTTCTTGGGTTCGTTCGCTGACTAGTTGTTCTAAGTTTTCGTTAAACTGTTTCAGGTTGCTGTATAAACGTGCGTTGTTGATGGCGATCGCGGCTTGGCTTGATAGTAACGCTAGGATTTTGAGGCGTTCGGTTGTAAATGCTTCGGTTACGAGGGCGTTTTCTAGGTAGAGTATCCCTGCTAGTTCTCCTTGATTGATTAATGGCATACATAATAATGATTTTGGTCGATGCTTTTGGATATATACATCTCCTGTGAATTTTCCTTCTTGGGTGGCATTTCCTAGTACGACGCTCTCTAAGCTCCGCGCGACAAAGTTGATGATCGACTCTGGAATCGTATTTTCCATCGCTCGCGATCCCAATATTTCTATCTCATCTCTTCCTGCATTCCCGATCGCTTCTATCTTGAGTCCGTTTTCGCTTTCTAATATTAAATATCCAACTTCTGCTCCTGCATTTTCAATCAATATCTTCATTAGTTTTGACAATAGCTTCGTTAAGTCGATCTCATCGGATAGTATTTGGAAGGTCTTAATTACTGATGCTAAATCAATTCCCATCGATCTATTCGTAGCTAGCATCGTGGTTGTGCTTAGATTAGAGTAGCTGTTATCTAAGATCTGAGTGTCTTTGCTAGAAGTAAACTTGCGGTTGGTAAATTGTACATAGTTCTCTTGCAAGTGCTTTACTTTTGCGATCGCTCCCCAACTCTGATAGCAAGAGACCGCATCGGCAAAATAAGTTTGGGCGATCTTATCTCTATGCTTTTGGAGATAAAACTTCGCAGCCAGTTCATTGGCTAGAGCTTCTTCTTGAATATATTCATTTTCTCTTGCCCCTTTGATGGCGCGATCGTAGGAAGCCATTGCGTCAATTTGCTGCCCTAATAAAGCGAATTTTTCTGCTTCCACCAAATCGTATTTATGTTGAAAGTTCATCGGACAGTGTTTTGCCCAACGCTGCATGTTTTTCTGATTTTTCGCAACTATCTTGAGATAAGTGTGACGGGAAGATCTCGGTAATTTTTTGCACAAGCCCAAACAAGCAAGAGATAGATAGAAATTATTCTGCGCTAATCCGATCGCACAAGCCAAGGATCGTGAGTAAGGAATAGCCTGCTCAAAAGCCGCGATCGCCGCTTTGTAGTCATAAAAGAAATAGTGCGATATGCCCTTAGCAGTACAAGTATAGTAAATCGGAATTCCATTCTTTTCTGCGACAAAGGTGGGAAGAAGATCAAGCTCGTTTAGAGCCGTACCAACAAGAAATGGTATATTCTCTCCTAGTCCTGCAAAATTGAGGGCAAGTTGATGCATAGCTCGGTGTTGATCGACAATTTGCGGTTGTTTGATTTTATTTAATAGTAAGTCATCATAATTTTGAAAATCTTGAATAACCAAGGCTAAAGGATCGCCGACAAAAAAACGATGGAGACAGTACGCCGACACCCCAAAGCTTATGGATTCATATTCGCCAAGTTCGATGCCAAGTTGTATTGCATTTCGCAAATTGGGTATTGACTCCCTTAGGTGTTCTTTCCAATGCCTCAGACAGGCTTCAAAGGCTACGATTGATAAAGATGCACCAGCTCGAATGTTATTTTGTTCAATTAATTGCAAACTAACTATCCCAGTTTTGTAGCTACCTTCGATATCTTGAAAAGCGATCCAGCGGATTAGTCCATAGGCGGCTCCTTGAATCAGCGAATCTGGCGAAACTCCATATTTTAGTGACAAATTCACGATGCGGAGAATCACGACACCTACGAGTAAAGGATTCAAATTAATTGCAGAGGTCGCGATTGTGGTCATAATATAAACCGCCGCAATTTTGTATGGATCGGTCATCGTTGGTAAACTTGTCCAGTCCTTGATCCCCAATAAGCGCGTTCGTAGCTCTGTTCGTAGGAGTTCCACCCCGACCTGCAATTCGTTTGGAAAAGGTGGAATCGGTTCACCTAAACGAATTAGAATGGAATTTACAGTTGTGGGAACTTCATAAAATCTCCTCTGGGCTGTATAAGCATTAATCTTGACTTTGTAGGACTTAATCGTATCGAGAATATGCTTGGCATGGTGTACGATGCGATCGACTAAGCGATGGCACTCATCAAAGTCTATGTTCAAATAAGCTGATTCGGCCGCAGCCTCATAGAGTCTCAACGTAAGTGGATAGTGAATTTCCCATGCAGAATCTGGCAACAGCCCAATACCGATCGCTAGGTACTTCTGGGCATCGGCATAAGCGTTTGAAGCCTTGGCTTTTTTACCTGCGCTCAGATTTAGCTCAGCTAATTCGAGTCGTTCTTGGGAATCGGTAATCAATCCCATTCCCATATTTAGATGGTTTGCGATCCGAAATGCTTCCTCTTCGATCGCTATACTTTCTCCATTTGCTTGTTGCTTGCGAATTTTCTTGAGCAACTGGCGACCGATTTTAAGATGCGTAATTTGTTTGTCAGATTCAGGAATCAGCACATAAGCTGCTTGCTGAACCCGATCATGGAGAAATTTGTAGTCAATTAAAAAATCTTCCGAAAAATCATTATCGATATCAACAATCGCGAATTTGTAGTTGGTGGTGAGCGGCAAAATCAAACCTTCGGTTAAAACAGGTAATAGATCTTGCAGCACCAGTCGATGTGGACGATCCGCAGCAATTGCTAGGGTTTGAGAATCAAAATGATTGCCAATACAGGCTGCGATTTGGATAATTTTCTGAGCATCGGGTGTCAACTTTTGTATTTTCCCCGACATCAACTCAACCACATTATCAGTAAAGTCAGCTGACTGGATTTGGCTTAAATCCCATCGCCAAGTACGATTTTTTAAATCAAAATCAATCAAGCCGTCAGCATATAGTGATTTCAGAAATTCGTTAATAAAAAATGGATTGCCAGCGGTTTTTTGGAAGACGAGTTCGGCGAGAGGTTTGATCATTGCGCAATCACTTTTCAAAGTGTCAGACACTAGATCATAGACATCCGATCGCTCTAGAGGTGATAGAAAGATGTTGTTGATGGCGGTTCCCGTTGCCGCAATCTCATTCAGGGTCAAACTTAAGGGATGAATTGCATCTACTTCATTATTGCGATAGGCTCCGATAAAGTAGAGAAACTGACTATCTGAGGCAGTAACAAGTAGTTGCAGCAGTTTTAAAGAAGCGACATCAGCCCACTGGAGATCATCTAAAAAAATCACAAGTGGATGTTCTGGTTTCGTAAACACGCGCACAAAGTTCTGAAAAACTAAATTGAAACGATTCTGGGCTTCGGTGGGTGGAAGTTCTAATGCTGCCGCTTGCTTGCCAGTAATCTTTTCAACTTCGGGGATCACATCAATGATGATTTGAGCATTACTTCCCAAAGCCTCCAGCAAGCGCTTTCTCCATGCTTGCAGTTCGCTTTCTGTTTCGGTCAGCAGTTGCGTCATCAGTTCCCGAAAAGCATTCACAAGCGCACTATAGGGAATATTGCGTTGAAACTGGTCGAACTTACCCGAAATAAAGTAACCACGCTTTTGGGTAATTGGTTTGTAAATTTCATGCACAAGCACTGATTTACCAATACCAGAGAAACCCGTAACCATCATGACTTCAGCTTTGCCAAGGTTCAGACAGGCAAATGCCGCTAGTAATAGCCATATTTCTTTTTCCCTACCATAAAGCTTCTGTGAAACTTGAAACTTATCGGAAACATCTTGTTCACCTAGTAAAAAATCAGTGATTTCACCTTTACTTTCTAAGAGCTGGCTGCAAATCATTAAATCTGCTCTTAATCCCAATGCACTTTGATAGCGATCTTCTGCTGTTTTTGCCAATAGTTTCATGACAATATCTGAAACAGATTTAGGAATCTCAGGATTTAGTTTATAGGGATCAACGGGGAGCTTGGCAATATGGCAATGGACTAATTCGAGCGGATCATTGGATTCAAAAGGGAGGCGATCGCAGATAAGTTCATACAAGGTCACCCCCAAAGAATATAAATCACTGCGGTTGTCGAGAGTACGGTTCATCCGTCCTGTCTGCTCTGGCGACATATAGGCAAGCGTTCCTTCCAACATATTCGGATTGCGGATGGTCGGATTTTCCCGCGACAAAATATTAGAGATGCCAAAATCAACGATTTTGACTTGAGATGTCCGAGGGTTAAAAATGATATTGGAGGGATTGATATCTTTATGAATTACATTCGCCCCATGAATTTCGCTGAGAATGCCAGCAACTTGAACTGCGATCGCGAGAATTTCTGCCAGACTAAAGGTGCGCGATGACTTCAAGATGCGGAGTGATTCACCGCCAAAATCTTCAAAGGTAATGCATCGAAATTGCTGGTATTTCGTAAAGTCATAGGCTTTAATCACGCCCTCAATATGACTTAGCCGCTTACAAATTTCGTATTCTAATTTGTACCTCGCGATCGCCTCTGGTGTTGGGTATTCCAATTTGAGGATTTTCAGGATAACTGGTTGGAAATCGCTCTCACGATATCCTCTATACACAATCGATAGAGCACTTTCATAAATTAACGAATTAATTTTGTAGCCAGATATCTCAAACATGAATATTTTCCTCCTCTCTTTGTCTTCGATCGCGATCATCAAACTCATCTCTGGGAGAATCGCTGAATGCTTGACCTGTGAGGGGAATTTGCATAATAAATTTAGTCCCTACGCCAACTTGACTCTCGCAGGTAATGCTACCCTGTAGTTTTTGGGTAACCAGATTGTAAACAATATGCAGTCCTAATCCACTCCCTCCCTGTCCCCGTTTAGTTGTATAAAATGGGTCAAATATCTTGCCGATATTATCGGGGGCTATGCCCTTCCCATCATCGCTATATTCAAAGTTTAGCTGTTGTTGTTCCTGCGTTATGGCAAAGTGGATCGTGCCTTTGTCTTCGGCATCGTATGCATGACTTAAGGAGTTCATGACTAAGTTGGTCGCGATCTGTGATATCAGTCCTGGATAACTATCTAGGATTATATTTTCCGCGCATTCTATTTGGACGTTGATTTTTGTGCGTTTGAGTTTCGGCTTGAGATTGAGTAGAATTTCTTCAAGGTAGTCTTTGAGGTTGAATCTTCTCCTTTCTTCACTGGACTGATCGACTGCTACTTGCTTAAAGCTCTGGATCAGTTCTGCTGCTCGATTTAAATTAGACAGCACGATCTTGCTACTTTGTTTTAAGGTCTCCATCAATTTATCTAGTTCTGATCGTTTTAGTGTTCCCTTTTGTAGGGATTCTGTTAGTTCTTGGATTTTATCGGTGATTAATGATGCGGCTGTTACGCTTATTCCTATTGGTGTGTTGATCTCATGCGCGATCCCTGCCACTAATCCTCCTAATGCTGCCATCTTTTCTGATTTAACTAATTCTGTTTGTGCTGATTTGAGGTTGCTCAGCGCTTGTGATAGTTCTTGGGTTCGTTCGCTGACTAGTTGTTCTAAGTTTTCGTTAAATTGCTTCAGGTTGCTGTATAAACGTGCGTTGTTGATTGCGATCGCGGCTTGGCTCGATAGTAATGCTAGGATTTTGAGCCGTTCGGTTGTAAATGCTTCGGTTACGAGGGCGTTTTCTAGGTAGAGTATGCCTGCTAGTTCTCCTTGATTGATTAATGGCATACATAATAATGATTTTGGCTGATGCTTTTGGATATACGCATCTCCTGTGAATTTTCCTTCTTGGGTGGCATTTCCTAGTACGATGCTCTCTAACGTCCGTGCGACAAAGTTGATGATCGATACTGGAATCGCATTTTCCATCGCTCGTGATCCCAATATTTCTATCTCATCTCTTCCTGCATTGCCAATCGCTTCTATCTTGAGTCCGTTTTCGCTTTCTAATATTAAATATCCAACTTCTGCTCCTGCATTTTCAATCAATATCTTCATTAGTTTTGACAATAGCTTCGTTAAGTCGATCTCATCGGATAGTATTTGGAAGGTCTTAATTACTGATGCTAAATCAATTCCCGTATGTCCACTTCTAAACGTAGATGATCGGCTTAGATCTGAGGAGAGAGTAAGCGTATCTTGACGTGGATCGAACTTGCGGCTGGAAAATTGCAAATAGGTCTCTTTCAGGTGATTTACTTTAGCGATCGCGCCCCAACTCTGATAGCAAGAGACCGCATCAGCGAAATAAGATTGGGCGATCTTATCTCTATGCTTTTGGAGATAAAACTTCGCAGCCAGTTCGTTGGCTAGAGCTTCTTCTTGAATATATTCATTTTCTCTTGCGCCTTTGATGGCGCGATCGTAATATTCCATCGCCTGTGATTGCTGCCCAAGTATGGCAAATCTTTCTGCTTCCACCAAATCATATTTATGTTGAAAATTCATCGGACAATGTTTTGCCCAACGCTGCATTTTTTTCTGGTTTTTCGCAACTATCTTGAGATAAGCGTGACGGGAAGATCGCAGCAAATGCCTACAGAAACCCAAACAAGCAAGGGATTGATAGAAGTTATGCTGGGAACCTCCGAACGCACTAACAATAGATTGCGAAAAAGGTGTGGCTTGCTCAAAGGTCGCGATCGCTGCCTTGTATTCATAAAAAAAATAGTGTGATATGCCCTTAGCCGTGCAAGTATAGTAAATTGGAATTCCATTTTTTTCTGCCAAAAAAGTGGGGAGAAGCTCGAACTCGTCTAGAGCCGTCCCAACAAGAAATGGCATATTCTCTCCCAATCCTGCAAAATTGAGGGCTAGCTGATGCCAAGCTCGAAATTGATCGATAATATAGGGCTGCTTGATTTTATGTAAAAGGGAAGCCTCATAGTTTTGAAAATCTTGAATTACTGATACTAAGGGATCGCCGACAAAAAAACGATGGATACAGTAACCAAGAATGCCAAACCCTGTAACTTCATATTCACCAAGTTCAATGCTCATTTGTAGTGATTTTAGCAAGTTGGGCAGAGATTTTCGGAGATGTTCTTTCCAATGTCTTAAACAGGTCTCAAAGGCAATGACTGCCATAGAAATTCCAGATTGCATATTCATCTTTTCGATTAATTGCAAACTCACTAGTCCCATCCGATAGCTACCTTCTATATCTTGAAAAGCCATCCATCGCACTAATCCATAAGCCGAGCCTTGAATTAGTGCATCTGGTGAGAGTCCATATCGCAGAGTCATGTTCACAATGCGAAGAATCACCATACCTATGAGTAAAGGATTTAAATTGATACTTGCCGCCGCAAGTGAGTTCATAATACTGATCGCCGCTAGTTTGTAAGGATCGTTCATGATTGGTAAACCTCTCCAGTCATCGATCCTAAATAAGCGCGTGCGTAGCTCCGTACCAATGAGTTCCCAACCAACCTGCAACTCATTCGGGAAAGGTGGAATTGGTTCGCCCAAACGAATCAGGATCGAATTAACCGTTGTGGGAACTTCGCGAAACTTTTTCTGGGCTGTATAGGCATTAATCTTGACTTTGTAGGACTTAATCGTATCGAGAATATGCTTAGCATGGTGCACGATGCGATCAACTAAGCGATGGCACTCATCAAATTCAGCATTCAAATAGGCTGATTCAGCCGCAGCCTCATAAAGTCTCAGCGACAGCGGATAGTGCATTTCCCATGCAGAGTCTGGCAATAGACCAATACCGATCGCTAGATATTTTTGGGCATCGGCATAGGCATTAGAATCTTTGGCTTTTTTACCTGCAATCAAATTTAGGTCTGCTAATTCGAGCCGTTCTTGGGGATCGGTAATCAATCCCATTCCCGTATTTAGATGGTTCGCGATCCGAAATACTTCCTCCTCGATCGCTAAACCTTCTCCATTTGAATTTGAATTTGAATTTGATTGTTGTCTGCGAATTTTCTTGAGTAACTGGCGACCAATTTTAAGATGCGTAACTTGCTTCTCAGATTCGGGAATCAGTACATAAGCTGCTTGCTGGACGCGATCGTGCAGAAACTTATAGTCAACCAAAAAACTTTCTGAAAGATCGTTGTCGGTATCAACGATCGCAAACTTGTAGTTCGATGTTAGCGGTAAGATCAACCCTTCGGTTAAGACAGGTAAGAGATCTTGGATAACTTTTATATGTGGACGATTGGCAGCGATCGCTAGAGTTTGAGAATCAAAATGGTTACCAATACAGGCGGCGATTTGGATGATTTCCTGAGACTCAGGCGCTAACTTCTGAATTTTCCCCGACATCAACTCAACTACATTATCGGTAAAGTCGGCGGACTGAATTTGGCTTAAATCCCATCGCCAAGTACCATGCTTCAGATCGAAATTGATTAAACCTTCAGCATATAGTGATTTCAGAAATTCGTTAATAAAAAATGGATTGCCAGCGGTTTTTTGAAAGACGAGTTCGGCAAGTGGTTGAACGGTTTTGAGATCACATTTCAGGGTGTCAGCCACCAATTCATAAACATTTGATTTCTCTAGAGGGGATAAGAAAATTTCGTTGATTGATATTCCCGTTACCGCAATCTTATTCAAGGTTAAACTTAATGGATGAATTGCATCTACTTCATTATTGCGATAGGCTCCGATAAAGTAGAGAAATTGACTATCGCTAGAAGTGACTAATAACTGTAAAAGCTTTAGAGAAGCCAAGTCAGCCCAATGAAGATCGTCTAAAAAAATCACAAGTGGATGTTCTGGTTTCGTAAACACCCGCACGAAATTCTGAAAAACTAAATTGAACCGATTCTGGGCTTCATTGGGTAAGAGTTCTAATACTTCGGATTGCTTTCCAACGATCTTTTCCACATCGGGGATCACATCAATAATGATTTGAGCATTACTTCCCAAAGCATCTAGTAAGCGATCGCGCCATATTTGCAGTTCGCTTTTAGTTTCGGTCAGCAACTGTGCCACCAGTTCCCGAAAAGCATTCACAAATGCACTATAGGGAATATTGCGTTGAAACTGGTCGAACTTACCCGAAATAAAGTAACCACGCTTTTGGGTAATTGGTTTGTAAATTTCATGCACAAGTACTGATTTACCAATACCAGAGAAACCCGTAACCATCACGACTTCAGCTTTGCCAAGATGCAGACATTCAAATACCGCTAGTAATAGCCATATTTCTTTTTCCCTACCATAAAGCTTCTGTGAAACTTGAAACTTATCGGAAACATCTTGTTCACCTAGTAAAAAATCACTGATTTCACCTTTACTTTCTAAGAGCTGGCTGCAAATCATTAAATCTGCTTTTAATCCCAGCGCACTTTGATAGCGATCTTCTGCTGTTTTTGCCAATAACTTCATGACAATATCTGAAACAGGTTTAGGAATCTCAGGATTTAGTTTATAGGGATCGATGGGGAGCTTAGCAATATGGCAATGAACCATCTCGATCAGATCATTAGATTCAAAAGGGAGGCGATCGCAGATAAGTTCATACAAGGTCACCCCCAAAGAATATAAATCGCTGCGGTTGTCGAGAGTACGGTTCATCCGACCTGTCTGCTCTGGTGACATATAGGCAAGCGTTCCTTCCAATGTATTCGGATTGCGGATGGTCGGATTTTCCCGTAACAAAATATTGGAGATACTAAAATCAATAATTTTGACTTGAGATGTCCGAGGGTTAAAAATGATATTGGAGGGATTGATATCTTTATGAATTACATTCGCCCCATGAATTTCGCTGAGAATGCCAGCAACTTGAACTGCGATCGCGAGAATTTCTGCCAGACTAAAGGTGCGCGATGACTTCAAGATGCGGAGTGATTCACCGCCAAAATCTTCAAAGGTAATGCATCGAAATTGCTGGTATTTCGTAAAGTCATAGGCTTTAATCACGCCCTCAATATGACTTAGCCGCTTACAAATTTCGTATTCTAATTTGTACCTCGCGATCGCCTCTGGTGTTGGGTATTCCAATTTGAGGATTTTCAGGATAACTGGTTGGAAATCGCTCTCACGATATCCTCTATAAACGCTCGATAGAGCGCTTTCATAAATTAACGAATTAATTTTGTAGCCAGATATCTCAAACATGACTGTGATTTCTTATCGCTCCTTAAAAGAATGATTTTTTAAAGGTAGTAGGACTTACGCAGAAAATGTCCCGACATCTTCATCTTACCGTAGGGGCAATTCATGAATTGCCCCTACCCAGACGCAGTTCTCATTATGAGCCCGATTTTGGTGTTTTCCGCACCACAGAAATCGGGTTGAGTGAAAGCAAGCTTAGGCTTGCTTTCACTCAACCCAATTTTTATTATGAGAATTTCTAGGTTGGACACGCAGATAAAACTTGTTGCCTGGGGTAAGCGTAGGATTGTTAGTTGGTTGAATTATGTAATCTGGAGATTCGAGGGAAAACTCCAACTGATGTAACAGCGTCGCCATGGTTAGCATGATTTGGACTTCGGCTAACCCGTTACCTAAGCAGAGATGTGCGCCTGCCCCAAAAGGAGCAAAAGCACCATTTTGCTTATGTTCGCTGCGAGGTGGATGAAAGCGATCGATGTCAAAATTGTTGGGATTTGGGAAGAATTGCGGCAAAAAATGGGGCAATGTCGTGGCAATGATCACATGGGTTCCCGCCTCCACTCGATAGCCTTGAAATGCAAAATCCGCGATCGCATAGCGTTGAATTGCTGCCGCCACAGGATACATCCGCAGTGTCTCCATCGCCGTACCGTGTAAAGCACTCATCCCGCGTAATTGTTCCGCACTGGGTATACCATCTCGAAACAGCAGATCGACTTCCTGCATCACTTTTGCCATGACTTCAGGAGATTTCAGCAACGCATAGAGCATAAAAGAGCAGGTATTCGCAACCGTATCTATGCCAGCAAGGTATGGGCCAACCGCTGCCGCAATCAATTCGGCTTCCGAGAACATGGGATGTATTGTCTTGGAGTCCGCAATTAGATCGTCGATTAAATTTGGTCTTTCCCGCTTAACATCACTGTTGCGCCGTTTAGCGATCGCGATGCGAGCTAATTCGAGTACCCTTCGCTTGGCACGTTTATAAGATGGCTTCCACAGCAAAAATGATGGCGATTGCCGCACCACCAATACATTTAGAGCTGTCTGTAAAAAATCAACTAAATCTGTACAATACTCTCCAGGAGAGCAATCGGCAAGCAGCATTCCCAACTGTTCGCAAATAATTCGTTTAAAAAATGGTAAAACTTGTATTCGTTGTCCCGATCGCAAATCGGAGGTCAAAGACTGGATTAATTGGATTGTCTCTGGGAAAGCATAGATAATGGCGTTGCGCGAATATCCTGATTTCAAAAATCGGCGCTGCTGTTGGTGGCGATCGCCATCTAAACTGACCAATAACTCCTCAACACCCAATTCTTTGACAAAATCTTGCCAAAAGTCTTTTCCACTAAGAAACTCGGTTCCAACTTGGTTGACGAACTGATTGGCTTCCACGCCAGCAATTACTGTAAATTGGCGATCGAGGGCGCGAACTCGGAAAATCGCTCCAACCTCATGATATTGTTTCAGAAAAAATTTGGGGCTATCATCTGCGAGTTCCAAACTGCTTCCCAAAATTGGCAATCCCTTTACTAAAGGTGGAAGCGGTACATTGGCAACTTCATGAGACCAAACTACGGGATCTGGCATCTTCTTTACTTCCTACAGTATTTTGCGATCAAACGAGCCATGATTTTTGTTAAAAGTGTTGCAAAGCAACACTTTTAACAAAAATCATGTTTTTACTTCAGCACAAGGCTCTGTAAACCTACTCTAAGAAACTATTTAAGAATTACTTTCTAGCGCTAACAGCCCTAAGAGATCCCCCTCAATCCCCCTTAAAAAGGGGGAAGAATTTAATTCTCCCCCCTTTTTAAGGGGGGCTGGGGGGGATCTATGGCAATTCTTAAATGGTTTCTAAAATAGGAACTGTGTCCGAAAGACCACTCCCCAAATCGTGGGGTTACTACTAAAGTTGTTCGCATTAAACGTAGCAAACAACGAAGGCGTAAGCGTGATAAATCTCATAATCGGATAAGAATACGTTAGCTCTAAATCATATTGTGTGCCGCCATCACCATTACCAGCAACGAGAAAGTTTCGTCCAGAAAGTACTTGAAATGGCATGGTAAACGAAAGCGTGCCTAATGCTCCTTCCTTCCCAAGATCGGGAAAGGCTAGCCCAACTTGGAAGGCTTGCAGATTGACATTACCACCAGCGATCGCAAGATTTACAGGTGCAATGCGATAACTACTATAGGAATAGCGACCAAATAAACCAAAGGATTGATTTAGTAACCAATCAAAGTTAAAGACAAAATTGTCACCTGTACTGTCTTGTAATCTACCGCCAAATCCATCATCAGCCACTCCTCGCGCCGAATAGGTTAAGAAGAAAGGCAGATTGGGTTGACCAAGGGGCGAAGCGGGAGGTGCTTGGTTATAGGTACGGCTGTAGAGAAATCGAAAATTCGTGGAATCGCTAGGCGAATAAGTTAGCTCTGTCAAAATCTGATTGGAACCACCGAATAAGCCGCGATTGGGATTGCTGGCACTGTCTCCACCAAAGTATAGAAAAGAGGCATCGTTACGCGCAAGATAGCCTGCTTTTAACAAAAATTGATCGGAAATTCTCCAACTAGCGATCGCCCCTGCTCCTGATAGCCCACTATTAGCGAGTGTACTTTGATAGGAGTTTAAGCCTCCTGCGCCATTAATTACTGACGTAAAGCGATTGACATCAAACTGACGAAAAGGGAGGATCTTTGGTCCAACTTGTACCCTCACCGTATCACTAACGGGAAAACTATAGAACAGCTCAAACAAACCAACGCTATTTGGGGCTAGAGGTACGACGGGATTGGAATCGGCATAAGGTACACCAAATGTACTAGAAAAACCTGCTGAACTATAGGCACTAGCGGGCGGATTGCCATTCCCCATAGCTAAAATCAGATTCAGTGAATCTTTTCCCGTAAACGAGGAAGTAAGGAGAAGATAGTTAGAATAACTGAAGGTGGTATTTGGCTTTTCGGTAATTGTTCCAACAATGGGACTTCCAGTAAATGGATTACGCGCGGCAAACCGAGCCACAGGAGAGCTTCCAGAAATCGGCAATCCTTCTGCAAAAATATTTCCGCCACTAAACGAGCTACTCAGGTTGAAGGAACTGAGAACGTTTAGCTTTGTCGTTGTCGAAAACTGCTGCGCTTCAAGTCGGCTGGTTTTCACATCCAGAGCATCGACCCTCCCCCTTAATACTGATAGCTCAGCTGCAAATTCTTCTTGGAGTTTTTTCAGGGTTGCCAAATCTGCTTGACTGACTTTGTCGGCTAGCCCTGCACTGATTATTTCATTGATTTTATCTAAACAGGCATTCAGTCCCGCCGCAAATTCGTAACGGGCGATCGCTTGTTTTCCGCGATAGGTACGGTCAGGATAGCCTGCGATACAGCCATAACGCTCCACCAGACTTTGCAATGCGGTAAAAGCCCAATCAGTTGTTTTTACATCTGATAGTTGTGATACAGAGGTGATTTGGGCGATCGGTTGCGTTGATTCGGGCGTAGCATTGTAGTTGGATAGGCGATCGCGCTGCTGTTCTAATGGATCAGGCATAGAAGTTTCTATGACTTTGGGCACTTTACCCTCTTGGGGCGGTTCTAGTGCAAAAGCCTGAGTCCCACTATCTAAAAAGACATTCAAGACAGCAGATAGTATTATCAGAGTGGAAGAAATCTTGACATTCATTTGTTTTTCACTCACATCACACAACATTTTTGTAAGATTGTTCACCTATAGAAATTATTAAATACCCTTTTAGGATTACAACCAAGTTTTTGTTTCTTAGAGTTTGTTTAAGTAGGTAAACATAATTAAATATAAAACCCGAAGAAGCTGATTCGCCCGCAAAGCGGGCGAATCAGCTTCTTCGGGTTCTGGGTTTTATTAAGCCTATCTACATTAATAAAGTTGTGCTTTTGCCGCCCTAACCTCAATTCTTGGCTAATGCATCTCAAGAATTCAAATTCTTGATTAAACAACTAAAAAAATAGAGATTGCAATCCCCGACTTTTGACTATAGTTATTGTGGCAAAAAGATTGCTCTGTGCTTGCAAAGAAAAAGTTAGAGATCTGGGCATTTACAGTTTTCTTTTTCTTCCCTATTTAACGTAGATGGACTTAATTAATAACAAACCCAAATTTGTAAAACTTCGCCCCCTCATTCGCCCATTTATACCGAAACGCAAATGTAACCATTTCGTGTTTTTAAAACTCTAGCTGGGTTTGGGTTTTAATTCACAAAAGTGTGGTCACGCTTTTGTGAATTGCTATTAGTAGCAAAATCTTACAAATTTGGGTAATTTACTTTGTATAAGTACCTAGCTATCTAAAGATTAGAGAAATATATGTTCCAAACGAAACTAAATCTTACCCTTTTGAATGTAATAGCAATTGGAGCAATCTTGACTCCCTGTGGGATGTATACCAATACCTTTGCTTCGCCTATAAATTCGGTCATTAAATCGAATGAAAAAGTAATAGATAAGGTGAACAGAGCCTCTGAATGTAAAGCATTTATAACTATTACCGACAAAGCGGCAGGAGCATCGAACACGACGGAATTGTCGGTGATTTTGCGTTATATCAATAACCTAAAACAAGATTTAATGACACTTAAAGTCGAAGATATACAGCTCAAATCCTTACAAGAACGCTATCTAAAATTTGCTGAAGAGCTAGGTGATAAATTGACAAGAGCAAAGCGCGATCAAGATCAGGGAGATTATGCGGCATTCCAAGCTGCATCTGCAAATTTGATTTCTATTGGTAACAACGGAATTGATTTAGAACAGGAGTTACAACAATATTGCCGCAATCCCAAACCACAATAAATTTTTTAAAAGTGTTGTAAAGCAACACTTTTAAAAAATTTATTGTGGTTTGTTTGATCAAAAACTATATTAAAACTTGATTTGATAGTTGGTAATGCCTGTATTTCTGGCTACGGTCAAAAGGGCTACCGATGGACGCTGAGCTAGGTAATCAACTATTTGCTTCGCATCGGTGAGTGGTGCGCCATTTAAACTAACAAGGCGATCGCCACGTTGTAAACCCATCTGACTAGCGAGAGAATTGGGACGCACTTCATAAACGGTAAGACTAGAAGGATTGAGAATTACTCCTAATTGAGGACGTTCAAATCGTACAGATGCGATCGCTGGAGCGGCAGTTTTGGGAGCCATTGCTGGAGCATCTTTGATTTGAGAATTAATTTGAGAATTAGGAAGACTGGCTACAGCTTTGGGCTGGATGAGCGCCGCGCTGCGGGTGATAAATTCTTTAGCGATGGGGGCGCTCGTTGCAAAGCCAATCCCAGTATTGGAACGACCATCAGGGCTAAGAATTGCCTTGTTCACGCCAATCATTTCACCACGAGAATTGAGCAATGGCCCCCCAGAATTACCAGGATTGAGTCTGGCATCGGTTTGCAGATCGCCATCGGTCGCAACACGACTAAGAATACCCGTGGTAAGAGTTCCAGACAAGCCAAAGGGACTACCGATCGCAAACACCTTTTGACCAACTAGAATATTTTCGCGATCGGCGAATGTTATGGTCGGAAAGCGATCGCTAGAGGTAATCCGAACTAGTGCTAAATCATTTTTGCGATCAATGGTGAGAACCTGCCCGTTATAGGTTTTACCTTCAGTATTAATAATTCTGACAATGCCATTTTTTGCGTCACGAATTACATGTTCATTGGTAATTACTAAGCCGTCGGGACTAATGATGCTACCTGAGCCTGTGCTAGTTGTGGTTTTAATCGTTACCACCGCAGGATTCGCAGAACGATAGACTTCCATCGTGATTTTTTCGTCAGTATCAAAATCGATGGGGGCGGCTGAGGCAGATTTGCTAAAGCTAGGAATGCTAACTAAGATTGCCGATATTAGGCTCAAGGCGATCGCTCTGGTTTTCATGTGCTTCTCTGCTTTCTCTGCTGTCTGGATAATTCCTGTTCTGGCAGTTTTGACGAGAGTCGCGATCGGACGGTTCCGATGAATGTTTAAGCCATTTGTCGCAATCAGGAAAAGGGCAACACGAAGTGTTGCCCTTTTCCTGATTGCGACTTGCAAATGATCATTTATGAAAAGGAGTAAAATTATAGGTATAAGCAACTTCCTAATATTTAGGAGGGGATGCAATTGTGTTTAGTAAGAACAATCTCTTCAAGTTCTGCGGCGTGATTTTGGTAGCTATATCTGTAAGTGTATTACTCTCTAGTGATGAAGCTAATGCTCAAAATGCGATCGCTACTTTAGCAAATGGCAATTATCAGTTCTGTAGTCAACCCAAACCCCAAGATTGGCGCAATGGCGCAGGGGTCTGTTTTAATTTTGTAAAAACAGGCGATCGTGTGGATGGATATTATGGCTATCCACATTCGGATGATTTTATCTGTGTACGCGGGCTCACGAATAGCAGTCTCGTAACTGGCGAAGCGCTAGCAATATCTTGGGGTGGTCGCCAATGGATAAGTATTCCAAAGCCTGAATTTAAATGGGATGAAGAAGGACACTTGTCTCTCAAGGATGGCAAGTTCATTCGTACTGCTACGGATCGGGGTGGACGTACTGAATGGATCTTATTTAGTCAGGCAAAACTGAATGTTGAGGGATTTTATCAATATCAACAGCCGCTCATGACCTCTCCATCAAAATTGTGTGACTGGCAATAATTGACGCACTTTCCATAAGAAACCTGTTCTTAGAAATAAAACCAAAAAGCTAACGAGAGTTGTGTCGCTTTGCGCCGCAACTCTCGTTAGCTTTTTGCTTGATAAAGTCATACCAATTCACAAAAGTGTTGCCACACTTTCGTGAATTAAAAACTAAACCCCGTAAGGGGTTTGGAAACACAAAATGGCGTAGCCATTTTGTGTTTTGGTATCACACTTTCAAGAATTGTGATAAAGCGATCGCACAGTTAACTTTTGTAATGACATTAACAGCATTATCTTTGGAACTAGTTGATAAATCTATAATAGATTTGGAAGATAAAAAACAGCTTATATCTTTCACAAAAAAATGGAGGTTAAAGCTATGTATGTCGAATGGCAGGGCTTTACGGAAGGCAGTTGGACTAGAGAAGTCAACGTCAGAGATTTTATTCAAAAGAATTACAGTCCCTACGAAGGAAATGCTGAGTTTTTGGCTACACCAACAGCTAGAACACAGCAGCTTTGGCATGAAGTTTTAGAATTAATGAAACTCGAACACCAAAAGGGAATATTGGATGTAGACACAAAGATCCCGACATCGATTACGTCCCATGATGCGGGATACATTGATCGCGAATTAGAGCAAATTGTTGGTTTGCAAACAGACAAGCCTTTGAAACGGGCGATCATGCCCTATGGCGGTATTCGCGTGGTTAAAGCTGGGTTAGAAGCCTATGGCTATGAACTCGATCCCCAGACTGAAGAAGTTTTTACTAAATATCGCAAAACCCATAATGATGGTGTGTTTGATGTCTATACCAGTGAAATGCGGAAAGCGAGAAAATCGGGCATTATCACGGGTTTACCTGATGCTTACGGACGTGGACGGATCATTGGTGACTATCGCCGTGTGGCTCTATATGGGGTTGATCGCCTAATTGACGACAAGAAGACGCAGAAAGAATCCCTTGATGTTGATGTGATGGACGAAGAAACCATTCGTCTCAGGGAGGAGCTATCGGAACAGATGCGATCGCTGTTTGAACTCAAGGAAATGGCAGCGAAGTATGGCTTTGATATTGGTCGTCCTGCCATGACCGCTAAAGAAGCGGTGCAATGGCTATATTTTGGCTATCTCGGCGCAGTCAAAGAACAAAATGGGGCGGCAATGTCCCTCGGTCGGGTTTCGACGTTTTTAGACATATATTTTGATCGCGATTTACGCAATGGTCTAACGACAGAAACTGAATTACAGGAACTAGTTGATCATTTCGTGATGAAGTTGCGAATGGTACGGTTCTTGCGTACTCCCGACTACAATGACCTATTCTCAGGCGATCCCACTTGGGTTACTGAAGCGATCGGCGGCATGAGTGCTGATGGTCGGACTTTAGTCACCAAAAACAGTTATCGATTTTTGCATACCCTCGTCAATCTGGGAACTGCACCAGAACCTAATCTCACGGTTTTATGGTCAGAACATCTGCCTGAAAACTTCAAACAGTTCTGTGCCAAGATTTCTAGCGACACCAGTTCCATTCAGTATGAAAACGATGACTTGATGCGTCCCACCTATGGCGATGACTATGCGATCGCCTGTTGTGTGTCGGTAATGCGAATCGGTAAACAGATGCAGTTCTTCGGTGCGCGGGTGAACTTAGCGAAGACTCTGCTCTATGCGATTAACGGCGGTAAGGATGAGAAGTCTGGGGATCAAGTTGCTCCCAACTTTGCACCAATTACCAGTGAGTATCTGGATTATCAAGAAGTTAACGATCGCTTGCAGCAAATGATGGGCTGGCTAGCGAAGGCATACATCAATACGCTGAATGTCATTCACTATATGCATGACAAGTATTGCTACGAGCGCATCGAAATGGCATTACACGATCGCGATGTTTATCGAACGATGGCTTGTGGGATCGCTGGTTTATCGGTAGTTACCGATTCGCTCTCGGCAATTAAATATGCCAAGGTGAAAGTAATTCGCAACGAACAGGGTTTGGCGGTAGATTATGTTACTGAAGGCGAATATCCTAAATATGGCAATAACGATGATCTTGTAGATAATATTGCGATCGACCTTGTGGCAAGGTTCATGAACGAAATTCGCAAGCATCCCACCTATCGCCATGCGGTTCCCACCCAGTCGGTACTGACGATTACTTCTAATGTCGTCTATGGCAAAAAAACAGGTAACACTCCCGATGGACGCAGGGCTGGTGAACCCTTTGCTCCTGGAGCTAATCCCATGCATGGACGCGATCACTGTGGCGCGATCGCCTCGCTCTCATCGGTATCGAAATTACCCTACAGCGACTGTCAGGATGGTATTTCTAATACTTTCTCGATAGTGCCAATGGCTCTGGGTAGACAGGAAAGCGATCGCACCAATAATCTGGTTGGGTTGCTCGATGGTTATTTCCACGATGGTGGTCATCACATTAATGTCAATGCGATCGATCGCAGTACCCTACTCGATGCAATGGAACATCCTGAGAACTATCCACAGCTTACGATTCGAGTTTCGGGCTATGCGGTGAACTTTATTAAGCTCACCCGTGAGCAGCAAATGGATGTAATTAAGCGCACGTTCCATGAACGGGTATAGTTTTTAAAAAGTGCCGCTTCGCGGCACTTTTTAAAATAAAGAGGAAATATCATGTCTGGTATTGGTCGCATTCATTCAATCGAAACCTTTGGGACAGTTGACGGGCCTGGAATAAGATTTATCGTCTTCACTCAAGGCTGTCCCCTCCGCTGTCTCTATTGTCACAATCCCGATTGTCGTAGTTCCCATGATGGTAAAGAAGTCACCGTTGATTATCTAATTGATGAAATTACCAAATGCAAATCCTACATCCGCAAAGGAGGCGTAACCGTAAGTGGTGGTGAACCCTTAATGCAGCCTGAATTTACCAGAGAGATATTCAAACGTTGCCATCAACTAGGTTTGCATACAGCTCTTGACACATCAGGTTACTGTGCGATCGAGGGAGCAAAACCAGTTCTTGAGGAAACTGACTTGGTTCTTCTAGATATAAAGTCTTATATTCCCGAACTTTATTACAAAGTTACCAGTGTTTCGATTGAACCCACTTTAGCGATCGCCAAATATCTCAGTGATATCCATAAACCTGTATGGATCAGGTTCGTTCTAGTCCCCCATCTCACCGATAATCTGACCAATATCAATCAACTTGCCGATTTTATTGCCACCCTTAAAAACGTCGAAAGATTGGAAGTTCTACCGTTTCATAAGATGGGCGAATACAAATGGGAGCAACTGGGATTACCCTATTACCTCAAAGACACGCCAACTGCACCTCCCGAACTAGTACAGCTAACGGTTGATATATTTCGCGATCGCGGAATTAATGCACTGGGGGCGATCGGGTTTTAAAAATTACGAATTACGAATTACGAATTAACAACTCGTAATTCGTAATTCGTAATTCAAATTGAAGAGTATCCATTATGAAAGTCACAAATGTTGAAGAATTGGAATTGTTGATTCAGAGAGTGAAAGTTGCCCAAGCAGAATATGCGACTTTTACACAAGAGCAGGTTGATCGCATTTTTAAACAGGCAGCGCTGGCGGCAAATGCGGCGAGGATTCCTCTGGCTAAGGCTGCGGTAAAAGAATCGGGAATGGGTGTCATCGAAGACAAAGCGATCAAGAATCACTTTGCTTCGGAAATGATTTACAACAAGTATAAGAATGATAAAACCTGTGGGGTGATTGAATCGGACAAGCATTTTGGCTATGAACGCATTGCTGAACCTGTGGGGCTATTAGCGGGGATCGTACCTGTGACGAATCCCACTTCTACCACCATCTTTAAGTCTTTGATTGCGCTCAAGACCCGTAATGGCATCATCTTCTCGCCCCATCCCCATGCTAAGGAATGCACAATCGCAGCCGCCAAAATCGTTCTTGATGCAGCCGTAGCTGCGGGTGCGCCTCCCGACATTATTGGCTGGATTGATGAGCCAACCGTGCCACTTTCTCAAGCCCTGATGCAAAACCCGAATATCAAGTTGATTTTGGCAACTGGGGGGCCTGGGATGGTCAAAGCGGCCTATTCTTCGGGACATCCTTCCATCGGCGTTGGTGCGGGGAATACGCCCGCGATTATCGATGAAACTGCCCATATTTTGATGGCGGTAAGTTCGATCATTCTCAGTAAAACCTTTGACAATGGCACGATTTGCGCTTCGGAGCAGTCGGTGGTGGTAGTTGATGCAATTTATGAAGCGGTGAGAGCAGAATTTATCAAACGTGGTGCGTATTTCCTCAATGAAGTAGAGCGTGACCAAATTCGCCAAGTAATTCTCAAGGATGGCAGACTGAATGCCGCGATTGTAGGACAGCCAGTGCTAAAGATTGCTGAGGTGGCAGGATTTGAGATTCCTGCAAATACCAGAGTATTAATTGGTGAAGTGGAGAAGATTTCTCAGGATGAACCCTTTGCCTTTGAGAAATTGTCGCCGATCCTTGCGATGTATCGTGCTGAAGATTTCCATGATGCGGTGGACAAGGCAGAAGCATTGGTTATATTTGGTGGACATGGGCATACTTCGGTGTTGTATACCGCGCCTAATAATCAAGAACATATCCGCTATTTTGAGAATAAATTGGAAACCTCGCGGGTGTTGATTAATACGCCATCTTCACAAGGGGCGATCGGCGATCTCTATAACTTCCGTCTCGATCCTTCGCTGACATTGGGTTGTGGTAGCTGGGGCGGTAACTCGGTTTCCGCCAATGTGACTCCCCATCATTTATTAAATATCAAAACCGCCGCCGAACGCCGTGAGAATATGCTCTGGTTTCGCATCCCACCAAAGATTTACTTCAAAGCTGGCTGCTTGCCTGTCGCTTTGCGGGATCTCATGGGCCGAAAACGCGCATTGATTGTTACCGATCGCCCTTTGTTTGAATTAGGCTTAACCAAAGAAGTCACCGATAGCTTAGAAGAAATCGGCATCGCCCACTATACCTTTTATGATGTCGAACCCGATCCTTCGCTTGCCACCGTCCGCAAAGGTTTGACGATTTGTAATAGCTTCCATCCCGATGTAATTATCGCCTTTGGTGGCGGTTCGCCAATGGATGCCGCCAAAATCATGTGGCTGTTGTACGAACATCCCGATATTGAATTTGAAGGCTTGGCGATGCGATTTATGGATATTCGCAAGCGGGTTTATGAGTTGCCACCTTTGGGCGCAAAAGCAATGATGGTCGCGATCCCCACCACATCGGGAACTGGTTCCGAAGTTACTCCTTTTGCGGTCGTCACCGATGAGAAATCTGGCATCAAATATCCCCTTGCCGATTATGCCCTAACCCCGAATATGGCGATCGTCGATCCCGAACTGACGATGAACATTCCCAAACGTTTAACTGCCTATGGTGGCATTGATGCCCTCACCCATGCGATCGAGTCTTACGTTTCCGTACTGGCTTCGGAATATACCAATGGATTAGCTCTCGAAGCAATTCGTTTGTTGTTCAAGTATCTGCCTAGCGCTTACAAAAATGGAGCCAAAGATCCTAAAGCAAGGGAAAAAGTGCACTACGCCGCCACGATCGCAGGGATGGCTTTTGCTAATGCTTTTTTAGGAGTATGTCACTCGATCGCGCACCAATTAGGTGGCACTTGCCATATTGCTCACGGTTTAGCTAACGCGCTGATGATTTCCCATGTGATTCGCTACAACGCAACTGATGTGCCCTTTAAGCAAGCGATTTTCTCGCAAAATAAATATCCCAATAGCAAGTGGCGCTATGCCCAGATTGCTAACTATCTGCATTTAGGTGGTGAGACTGATGACGAGAAGGTTGAGCTATTGATCGCTGCTGTTGAAGATCTCAAACGTCAAGTTGATATTCCTGCGACGATTAAGGATGCACTCCTAGAGCAAGGTATTGGTGAAGAGTTTTTTATGGCACATGTGGAAGACATGGCGGATCAAGCCTTTGACGATCAATGTACGGGCGCAAATCCTCGCTATCCTATGATCGCTGACCTCAAGCAGCTAATGCTACAAGCCTTTTATACTAATGCTCAAAACAGCGTTGCTATTTTGAGTATTTAAAACTATTACTAGATTAGCTTTTTAGTTTCCAAAAGTGTTGTCACACTTTCGAGAATGGGTATTAAGAGCAAGCTTAAAGGACATATACAAAAGGAGTCTCATCGCGTGAGACTCCTTTTGTATATATAGAGAATTATCTGGGATTGCTGCGATCGCAAAGTGCATCAGGAACCTTTAGAGTTAAATTTATTAACCTGTATGAAATTAGGGAATTATCAAGAAATTGTTGGAAGCCTTTGCTTTGGCAACCATACTCTGTGGATTTTTTGGGATTATTCTCAAAAAGAACTTAGTTATGAAAATCATTTCTATGGATGTGATGAGTACTGGAGTAATTGCCTACTTTGTAGTGATTGCAGCGCGTCAAGGAATATTTACCCCAATCCTTAGCAATATGCCAAGGACAAACTACGCTGATCCAGTACCACAGGCGGTAATCCTAACAGCGATCGTGATTGGCTTCTCGATTCAGGCACTGATGCTAGTTGGCGTAATCAAACTATCACGGAACAATCCCACCTTAGAAATTAGCGAAATCGAGCAGAGTGACGTGCCATGACTACTCTGACTTTGATCTGGATTGTCTTACCCTTTTTGGTGGGCTTTATCATCTATCTGCTGCCAAAATGCGATCGCATTCTGGCTTTAGTCGGTGCATTTGCATCGGCGCTATATGTGATTCCTCTATTTATCCAGCAAACGCCAATCAATTTGCGATTGCTAGATAACTTTGGCGTGAGCTTGATTCTTGATCCTTTGGCAGGATTTTTTATCTTGACCAATGCTTTGGTCACAGCCGCAGTAATTATTTACTGTTGGCATACCGACAAAACAGCTTTTTTTTATGCCCAAGTTTTGATTTTGCATGGCAGTGTCAATGCCGCCTTTGCTTGCACAGACTTCATCAGTTTATATGTGGCGCTCGAAGTAATTAGTATTGCTACATTTTTGCTAATTGCCTATCCTCGAAGCGATCGCTCAATCTGGATTGGTTTGCGTTACCTATTTGTGAGTAATGTTGCCATGCTGTTTTACCTGATTGGGGCAATACTGGTTTACAAAGCCAGTCATTCCTTTGATTTTGTGGAATTACGGGGCGCTCCACCAGAGGCGATCGCCTTGATATTTTTGGGCTTATTGGTTAAAGGTGGCATCTTTGTTTCAGGTTTATGGCTGCCATTAACCCATGCTGAATCAGAATCACCAGTTTCGGCGCTGATGTCAGGGGTCGTAGTTAAGGCGGGCGTTTTACCATTAGTGCGTTGTGCATTATTGGTAGAGGAGCTTGCTCCAATTGTAAGACTATTTGGAGTTGGAACCGCTCTACTAGGTGTCTTCTTTGCCGTGTTTGAGAAAGATACCAAGCGGATGCTAGCATTTCACACCGTTTCGCAGTTAGGTTTTATTCTTGCTGCACCAGAGGTTGGCGGATTCTATGCACTCACCCATGGCTTAGTGAAATCGTCACTGTTTCTAATCGTGGGCAATTTACCTAGCCGTAACTTCAAAGAATTGCAACATCAGCATCTTCCTAAACAGCTCTGGATTCCTTTAGTGATTGCAAGCTTTTCCATTTCAGGGTTTCCTTTACTGTCTGGGTTTGGGGCAAAGGTCTTAACCATGAAAAACCTGCTGCCTTGGCAAGTAGTTGGGATGAATATTGCCGCATTTGGCACTGCGATTTCCTTTGCAAAGTTTATTTTTCTGCCACACAATAATCAAGATCAATCAGGACAATCAAACTTAAAAACTGAGTTTTGGGTAGCACTCTCAATTTTATTGGGTGGATTAGTTTTGGCGAACGTTGTTTATTTTGAAGCCTATGATCTTGAAAATATTGCTAAGCCCTTAATAACAATCGCGGGCGGCTGGATAGCATATTGGCTGATTTTTCGATCTGCATTGGTCAAATTGCCGACTTTGTTTGAGCAGTTTGAGAATCTAATCGGTGTTATGAGTCTGATGTTAATCTTATTGTTCTGGATGGCGCTAGCATGATTGGACAATTCATATTACGAATCGTGATTTGGTTTTTGCTGACTGCCAATTTCAGTCTAGCAAACATTGTGATTGGGGTTGTCATTGCTATATTGCTTCCCAGTTGGTCTAACGATCACACTCGACTCAAGGATGCTCTGAAAGGTTTAGGAAAAATAGTTTTGGCAATTCCTCAAGCCTATGTTGAAGCCCTTGAGATGATCTTCAAGCCTCATATACATGAAAAAGTAATATTGGAAGAAGCAGGAAAACGGCGATCAGCAGGAATCATTTTCTTGGATATTTTCTTAATCACTTTCACTCCGAAAACTATTGTTTTGAGATATCTAGAAGATGGCTGGTATGTAGTGCATTATGTATTACCTCAAAAAACTCGTAGGAGGAATCCATGAATCTAGATACAATCCAAAATTTTGTCCTAAATTTTGCTGTGGGAGCGATGATTCTTGCCATGCTAATTCCACTCTATAAAGCAGGAAATCATGGTGATGACATTTGGGAAATGATGCTGGCTTTTTCTAGCGTTGCGGCTAAGTCTGCAATTGTGATTTTAGTAATTTCGATTATGCGTGATGATTGGATGATCGGCGTAGTTGGGGTGATCATTTTGAGTGTTGGGAATGCAGGATTTATGCTCTTGGCTCACATTATTAAACGTACAGGTGAACTATGACAACTTTAATGATTGGATTAAATATTCTTAGTTATATCTGCATTGCCATCGGGCTATTATTTTGGTTCTGGGGAACTTCGGCTTTGCTGACTAAACGATCGATATTGTTTAAATTGCATAGTCTATCGGTGTCTGATACTCTTGGCTCGATCGCGATTGTATTTGGATTGATTTTACAGCGTCCTAGAGATGCTCCTTTGCTGATTCTGGCGATTATTTCCTTAGCCTTATGGAATACGATGTTGGGCTATGTTCTTGCTTATTGTTCTAGTAGTAATGACCCTCAATGGAATCTCAAAATAGACCAAAGGGAACAAAAGGGAGGTGAGCAATAAATGGCTAGTTATGATGGTTACGTTTATGCGATCGCGGTGCTGTTACCAATATCAGCATCCATGTTGGTATTCCAAACTAATCCCTACCATGCCCTAGTTACTCGTGGAATCTTGGGCGCAATATCAGCGTTGGTCTATACCATTTTGGGTGCGGCAGATGTAGCGTTAACCGAGGCTTTAGTTGGTGCTTTTTTGGCGACGATGCTTTATGCAATTGCGGTGCGCTCTTCCTTGGTATTGCGTTTGGGTGTGGTTGAGGAAATTGCGATCGCCCATGACTTAGAAGCAGAATTAAATAAGATTGATAATCCGTTCAAACAGTTGGGGAAGCAACTGGAGCAACCTGAGCCGAGCCAACAGTCTCTAGATTCTCCTGAAAATCTAAAGTTGTCTATCTCTAATTTTGGGCAACTGGTGAATGCTTTAAAAGTCACTTTTAGTAAGTACTATATGCGCATTGAGTTAGTTCTTCACGAGAACGAAATAGAACTAGAAAAAGCCCTAATCGATAAAAATGTCCATGCAATTTTACATAGTTCGGAGCATCAGGAAGATGCAGATACTAAATTTTATAAAATCGAAATACGTTTGCCTCGTCTTTACGAGATTATGCAAGCAGATCCAGCTTTGTCGAATATTCAATTAACTTACAAAAAGAGATGATTACAGCTATCTCCGAAACTTTTAATTACCGTCATTCCTGACGCTAAAACCCTACCGCTTTTAGCCCTACCCCTCAAACAATTATGAAATGGATTTACATAGTCGCAGGCATCGCTTTTTATATCAAAATGTTATTTATCGCTAATCCCGCACCTCGATTGTCATTCTCGATTGTAGAAGCGATCGCACAAGATAGCGGAGTAAGTAATGTAGTTTCAGGAATAATTTTTCGTAATCGACTTTATGACACTATTTTTGAAGTAATTGTGTTTACGATCACGATTATGGGTGCAAACTTTTTGCTGGCTAATGAGAAGCCTTTTACCAGAATTTATCAATTTGCGGATCAGACTTCGATTGTACTAGCTCAACTAGGGGCTACTATTGCTGCTTTAGTAGGGATTGAGCTTGCGATTCGTGGACACCTGAGTCCTGGTGGAGGCTTTGCCGCAGGTGTTGCTGGTGGAACTGCGATCGGCTTGATTGCGATTACTTCTCCTCCAGAAAAACTCCAAAATATCTATAAGCGATGGCACGCCGCAACTTGGGAAAAAATATCAGTTCTTATTTTTATTGTCCTATCGGTGGTTTCGCTTTCAGGTATAGAGCTACCCCATGGTCAGATGGGCGAACTAATTAGTGGCGGTATGATTCCGATCCTGAATATTCTTGTAGCGATCAAAGTAGCTCTGGGCTCATGGTCAGCCGTATTAGTTTTTATTAGATATCGAGGATTGTTATAGATATCAAACCCTAAACTATAGAGGAGATGCTTTTATAGCAATGAAAGTTTTGCTTACTGCGCTTTGCGCTTAAACCCAAACCAAGAAAAAATTTAAAAGCGTTGCTTCGCAACGCTTTTAAATTTTTTCTTGTGGTTCGTTTGATCGGTAATTGCTGTAAATGAAAGCGGCGCTTCGTGCCGCTTTCATTTATTTGGGTTTTATATGGATTGTTTTTTCCTTTGAGTTCCCTAATTGCTGCTAGGAGGATCTTTTTCGCTATCCGATGGTGGTGGAAATTGCTTGAGTTCGGGTAAATTGCGTAACGTTGGAGGAATATTGCCACTTGCACCATAGGGTTGCTTTGCGATTGCTTCAGCTATTTTCTCAGGCATATTACTATCGTTCATCGCTAATAATGCTTGAATCGCCGCAGGGATAGAATCTGGATCCATAAACAAAACTTTACTGCTAGGGCTTTCTCCGATCGCTTGTCCCATGGCAAGATATTTTTGGGCTAATAAATACTGCACCGCTTCCTTGCCATTAGGATGCTTAGCGATCGCATTGGCAATCCTCTCGATCGACAGAGCCATCGCTTCTGTCTGTTCTAGCTGAACTTGACGCTCTGATTCTGCTAATACCCGATTAGATCGAGCTTCAGCCTCTGCCTTAGTAATTTCTGAAGTCTTCACACCTTCAGATAGGGAAATCATCGCTTTTTTCTCAATCTCGGCTGCCTTTTGTTTTTCCATTGACAGAAGCACTGAACTCGGAATCGTAATCTCGCCTAGCCTGACACGTAAGACATTGATTCCCCAATCTTGGGTGTCTTTGGAAATACCCGTTAAGATTTCACCATTAATTCGTTCTTGACCGCCGATGATGTTGTCTAGTTCACAGCGCCCAATTTGTGTTTGAATTTGAGTTGAAAGTGATATTTTCAAAGACAGATCGACATTTTCGATGTTGTAGCGAGCTTTTTGGAGATCAGTAATTTGCCAATACATCGTGCCACTAACATTGACGCTAACATTATCAGAAGTCATGCAAGGCTGGGGAGGAAGCTCTAACACCTGCTCACGGGCACTTTTGATTAAGGAAACACGATCTACAAACGGCAGAACAATGTTGATGCCTGGTTCCATCGTCTTTTGATACTTCCCAAACCTCTCAACCAGTGCAATTTGCCCTTCTTCGATGATCCGAAAGGAGCGATAGATATAAGTGCCACTTAACAAAGCAAAAACAATGCTGAAAATTGTTGCTTCCATATATGTAAACCAATGGTAGCGATTTATTCAGGTGCTAATAACATATAAAAGACTGGCTAAGCCAGTCTTTTATATGTTATTGGGATCTTAACCAACTGATTCTATTTCGTGATCGCCTAAATGGGTTACAAATTTAGGTGTAAATCTCACCTCATAGGGATAGTTCGGACTGATCGGGCGACCATTCCACTCCGTATGCACACGGACAATTTCGCCTTCAAGCCCTGAAATGTCAAAGGATTTGCCTTTGTGTTCAGGATGATGGAAAACACTTAATGCTGTTTTGACTCGAACACGATCGCCAATCTTCATAAACTCTGATATATCCAAATTTAAACGAGATTTTTCAATTATCGCTTGTCTTTGCAGCCAATGCTATAAATCTCAAAAAACAAAAGCAAACCAAAGGTTTGCTTTTGTTTTTTTGTTTTATATTGCAGTTACAACTTCATCTTTTTCTGCCTCATCTGGCAAAAACACTTCAAGTTTTGGTGCGTGACCCCAAAATGCCTCTAGGTCATAATATTCACGCTCTTGAGCCATCATGGCATGGACAATTACATCGCCGTAATCGAGCAAAATCCAAGTGCCATCCTGCTCACCAGCAATATTTCTAGGCTTACGTCCAAACTTCTCGGCAATCACTTCTTCAGCCATGCCCGAAATTGCCCTTACTTGGGCTTTAGAAAATCCTGTAGCAATCACAAAATACTCAGCCAGACTCGACACTTCACCGATCGCTAGCAAAACGATATTTTCTCCCTTGCGATCATCCGCAGCGATCGCTGCTGCTTGCGCCATTTGATAGCTTTGGTCTTGCTCTCTCTCACTTAGTTTGAGATCTGTGGGGGTTGCGATATCGGTTGCGATGGTCATAGTTGGCAGATGTACTCCTGATAAATTATTTCAACACACTAACATTGTAACTTGATCTCAAAGTTTGGCGCTGTCTAAACATTTAGGGGCAGCGCTCCGCGCTGCCCCTAAATGTTTAGAATCTTTTTTGTAACAACAATTTTTTGGGTCGCCCCATTAGCCAATACTTTACAATACCCTCTTGGCTATATAGTCGGTAGCCAATGTGATCGTACAGATGACGAGCAGGATGATTGTCTTCAAGAACATGCATATAGAGCCGCGAAAAACCCCATTGTTTTACCGTTTGCTCTGCTGCTAACAAAAGTTGTTTGGCTACACCACGTCGCCGCCATTGGGGATGCACTGCTAAGTTAAAGACATAGGGATATTGATGCATTTCGCGACCTAACCAAAATTCGCCATAGGGCTTGACAGGCACGTAGCGCATACAAATTTCAAGAGAGGCGATCGCTTGAAATTTATTGGCAGGATGGGTAGCGACAAGACATGCATAGCAAGGTGTTTTGTCCCCAAACCGACCACTGAGATCGAGCATGATGCCGTAGCGCAAAATTGGATATACCAAATCCGTAAAGCAGCGTTGCAAAAAGTTTACTTGGTGATCAGTATTTCGATAAAAGCTCTCAGTCAAGATATCGGATACATGACCAACATCTCTAGAGCTAGCTTGACGAATGGTAAACGAAGAAGATGAGCTTGGCACATTCAGCGCTAACGGCTTAGCGAAAATAATTTAACGATCTCAGTTATTATCGCTAAAGAGAGTTCATAACTGAATAATTAGCCGTTAATTTAGCCCCATTTTTTAGCAAGCGATCGCAATGACCAATTCCGACAATCCCCTCTATGTCCCAAGTAAAACTATTCGCCCCCGAAAACAATTTGGGCAACATTGGTTACGAAGTGATGATGTGCTAAATAAAATTTTACGCGCGGGACAATTGCAACCAAGCGATCGCATTTTAGAAATTGGGCCAGGGACTGGTAATCTCACTCGTTTACTTCTACCCTTTGTTGAGTCGCTCACTGCTGTAGAAATTGATCGCGATCTTTGTGAAAAGCTTCGAAAAACAATGCATCAAAAAAATTTCCAATTGATCGAAGGGAGTATTCTCGATATTCCTCTTCCTGCCCAGACTAACAAGGTAATCGCCAATATTCCCTACAACATTACAGGCGAAATTCTAAAAAGGCTATTGGGAACTCTTTCGGATCCAATTCAACAATTTGAGCAAATTGTGCTGCTTGTGCAAAAAGAAATAGGCGATCGCTTAGCAGCAAAAGCTGGACACAAAGCCTACAATGGTCTCAGCGTCAAGATTCAATATCTTGCAGAATGTCAGTTTATCTGTGATGTTCCCGCTACAGCTTTCTATCCACCGCCCAAGGTTAACTCGGCTGTTGTTCGCATCATTCCCCGCCCACCAGTGAATGCTGCTAGCGATCCTAAGTTTTTAGATCGCTTGATCACGCTAGGTTTTGCGACTAAGCGCAAGATGTTGCGAAACAATTTAATTTCAGAAATCGATCGCGATCAATTGGTTCTCATTTTGGAATCAATGGGAATTAATGGACAAGTAAGAGCTGAGGATCTAGATGTTGCTCAATGGGTTGCTTTGAGTGAAGCGATAATCAAGTCGAAACTATATAGCAATGATTGAGTTACTCCCTTCCCACTAATTATTCACTAGGAAGGGAGCATGTAGTAGCCATCAATACAAAAGTTGCAATTCTAATTATCAAAATCGGTTATTTGAAAGCCCGCCGTTGGCGGGCTTTCAAATAACCGATTTTTGTGTTTCCAGCGCCGAAGGCGCTGGAAACACAAAAATCGGTTTCATAAGAAGAATTGCTGGATACAAAAGTATTAACTCTATTTTTTTTGATTTTATTGGTATAATACCAATTTTTAAAATGGCGTTTCCATTTTAAAAATTGGTATTATATTGTTTTTTTTAATTCTTAAAATTTTAATCACACTTTTGAGAATTGATATTCAAGAATTGATATAAGTACTTAGATAAATCCGATCGCCACCATCACTCAATATGGGCAAAGCGAGTTAACATGAACCAGCCCAAGCAGCCAAACCTCCAGTTTATCCGCATTGATCGAGGTATTAGTCAGTTCAATCATGACTACTACGCTGCCTTGGGCTTGCCCATCAACAGCAGTCCCTTTTATATTCGTCATGTTTATTTGAGCATTGCTCGTATATTGCACCCTGATGTTTATGGCTTTTCAGATGAAGAAAAAGAAATCGCCACACAATATCTAGCAAAATTGGTTAATCCAGCCTATAACGTCCTGATGAAAGAGGAAGAGCGTAGAGCTTATCAAGGGATATTTCAGTTACTGGCTAAGCGTTTAATGCAAAAATCGCGCAATGTGCCAATTCATTCCAAGATCGCTTGTGAGTTGATGATGACACCTAATGATGGTCTATATGAGCGATCAGTTGCGGCGATCGCAAATGTGCAGTACAACTCAATCAGAACTATTTTGGAATATACAGCCCAGATCAGTGAACTAAATCTGGTTTACATTCTCTTTAAAGAAGGTTACCAATACGGTGCAGACAACATGCCGCCAGTGCTTAAGCCCATGTCACCCACCCAAAGTCCACAACCTTATTCAGCAACCTATCCTAATCCCCCACAAAAAACTAGTTACGCATCCCCTCCCCCTCAATACTCAACTTTCCAGCGTCCTAGTAATCGTAAACCAGACTCAGATGAAACTATAATTCAAACCAGAATTGAAGAGCGTGATACTAGTGCAATTGGCGATCGCCTAAAAATCTGTGAAATCTATATAAGTCAGGGCGATTGGAAATCAGCTCTTAAGGATTTGCGCGAAATCCTCCAACTTGATAAAAACAATAGTAAATGTCATGCCATGCTCGGTGTGGTTTATAAAAATATCAACCAGCCGCAAATGGCAAAAGTTAGCTTTCAGCGATCGCTTCAGATTAATCCCAAAGAGCCATTGGCACTAAAGCATATCAATGATATTCACAATCCAATTCCTAGCCAGACTAATACTACTAAAAACAACAGTAAAAGCGAGCCAAATCATTCAACCGCAAAAAAAACACCCCTTCCACCACCACAAAAACGCGGCTGGCTATCTAATCTGCTCGGATGGTCTTCACCCGATGATGGCAATGACTCAAAAAAATAGATTTCCTCGAAACTCAGTATCACTTTTACAGACTCTAGATAAGATCTGTAATACCAATTCACAAAAGTGTGGCAACACTTTCGTGAATTAAAAACCAAACCCCGTAAGGGTTTTGAAAACACAAAATGGCTACGCCATTTTATGTTTTGGTATAAGAATTTAAGTGTTCGATTGCAAAAATGACTAATGCCAAAAGGACTAAGAAAACTTGAAATGGCGATCGCACTGTTGATTCTGGAAAATGCGATCGCAATATTTAGATTTAAATCCTAAAAAAAGAGAAGCCTCGCGTTGCGAGGCTTCTCTTTTACAATTGATAAAGTGCTAAGCACTTTTCAGAACTAGGCAGCCGCGAAGTTAGCAGCGACAAAATCCCAGTTGATTAGTTTTTCAACAAAGTTAGCCATGAAGTTAGGGCGGCTATTTTGGAAGTCCAAATAATAAGCATGTTCCCAAACATCCATCGTCAACAAAGGCACTTGTCCTTCATGGATCAAAGGATTTTCAGCGTTAGGAGTTTTGGTGATTTTCAGCTTGCCGCCTTCAGCAACTAGCCATGCCCAGCCGCTACCAAATTGGGTTGCACCAGCATTTTTAAATTCGGTCTTAAAGTTATCCAAGCTACCAAAGCTCGCATTGATGGCATCCAACAAAGCACCAGTAGGAGCACCGCCACCAGCAGGCTTAATACCATTCCAGTAGAAGGTATGATTCCAAACTTGAGCTGCGTTATTGAAGATTCCAGCTTTGCCTTCTTTGTAGCTAATCTTGATGATTTCTTCTAAGGATTTGTCAGCAAGATCGGTATCTTTAATTAGGTTGTTGAGGTTGTCAACATACGCCTTATGGTGCTTACCATAGTGAAATGATAGGGTCTCAGCAGACATACCCGAAGCTGCGAGAGCATCTTGGGCGTAGGGTAAAGATGGGAGTTCAAATGCCATTGTTGTTTAACCTGTTAAAGTTTGAAGTGATTTCTCAGCTTTAAGTATTGTTACAATTATAAACTAGATTGTAAATCGTAGTAACTGTTACAACTCTAACTTTATATTTCGGAGATCCACATCCCAAAATTCCACATCCATACAGCCATCGACTTTCGTAACTTTAATCAAAGTAATGAAAAAAGTCCAATGTGATTAGCAATACCAAGCTATAAAATCAACCATGAAAAAAAGAGATTTGTTACTAACTGGAGCAGCCATCATCGGCGGCACTTGGATATCCCAATTTTGGCGACAATCTTCAGATTCCATCCCCACAGACTCAGCGATCGCAGTAGACTCAACTAAAGCAACTAAGAGATATAAAATCATGAAAACCGAAGAAGAATGGAAGCAAACTCTTACTCCAGAACAGTTTCGTGTTTTACGAAAACATGGCACTGAGAGAGCATTTACTAGTCCTCTCGATAAAGAATATAACAAAGGGGCTTATAACTGCGCTGGTTGTGACTTGCCGCTATTTACATCTGACACTAAATTCAATAGCCGCACTGGTTGGCCAAGCTTTTTTGCACCAATTGAAGGGGCGATCGCAACTACAACCGATACTTCTCTGTTTATGAAGCGTGTTGAAGTCCATTGCAGCCGATGTGGTGGACATTTGGGACATGTCTTTGACGATGGACCAAAACCCACAGGACAACGCTACTGCATGAATGGAGTTTCTCTCAAATTCGTTCCTGCTTAGCCCAAAGATGTGTTGCAAAGCACTACCTCTTTTGAGCGTAATTAAAAAAGGCGGTGCTTTGCACCGCCTTTTTTAATTACGCTGTTCTATTCCATTTTGAACATTCGTCACATTAGAAGGTGGGCGAGTCCAGTTAAAGTCACTAATCCGTATTAGAAATTCCCCTAATCCTTGATTAGGATTATATCGAACTACTACAGAATAGGTACGCCTTGCATATTCTAATGAATATACAGAATCAAATAAATTTCCACTATCCAAGCTCCAGCTCTGCTGAATGCCAAGGCGAAGCGGCCCGTAGATTTGCTGAACTATTCCTGCGGTAAGCGATCGCGTATCAGCAACGCGGTCAAATAAGAATGGCGATTTACCGCTAGCAAATGCTTGAGTATAGCTAAGGGTTAAGCCTGTATAGTCAAGGAAGTCTTTGGCAAAATGTCCAACCTCCGCAGCTAAGCCAACAGTTCCATAAAGAACAGCTTGATTAGCTCCATTAGAGTAGAAAGAATTTACCCCCTGCGCGGTCAAAAAAGCATCTAGTCTCGGCACAATTGGTTTTGGAGAGAAGCGCAATCCCGTTTCTTTTTCGGCTGCTAATGGTTCACCTCTTAGCAGGGGAAAAGCTCGGCTGAGTACAGCAGCACCTTGCACACGAATTAATGAACCGATTGTGCTGGGTTGGATATCATCTCGTACCGCCCCAACGAGTTGAGCAGAAGCTTGATAACTAAAAGAAATTTGAGAATCTCCAAGAACATAGTTGGGAGAGAACAAAGTTGTTCCCAAAATGTTATTTACATCCTGAAAACCCAGCGAACCATTGAATACCCGATCGCGAAAAGCATACTGTGAAAGTAAAGTATGGTTACCAAACACTGGCATCTGATAGCTCGCATTAAAGCGCAACAAGGAATCAATCTTAGAGAAATCTAAACCAGCGAAACTAGCTCTTGCAGATAAGCTTGACCCATCATCAAAGGCTCCGTTTAAGGTAGCTACAACCCCAATAATATCGACACCAGAAAATCCATTCTGACTGGAAAAAGCACGCTGTAGAAGCAATTGAGGGGACAGTTGGAAATTCAAGTTGGATTGGGTAATCACATCAAAGCTTTGTTGATAAAAAATACCATCGCGATCGCGGCGGTCAAAACCAACTAAAGCAGGGGCAAAGCGCTGAAAACGATCAAGCGTAATACTATTGACTGGTAATGGCAGAGAAAATCCCTGATCAAAAACAATGCGTGGAGATTCCAGATCGAGACGATTTTGCGTTGGTGAAATCGGGGTTAAGGTAGCTTTACTGGTAGTAAGTTCCAGTTCAGGAGGAGAGAACGGATCGTTGGTTACCCGCAAATTTTCGGCAGTCCAAGTATCTCCATCAATTATTAAACGCTCGGCAATAAATCCAATGCGGCGCACTTGTCCTTCAGAAGAGTTTCCAGAGCCGATAGGAGATATGGTGATCGAGTTAGTAGCAAGTTCTGACGGCGATCGAGATACTTCAGAACTTTGCAAAGTGCCAAGGTCAACAGCACCTGATGCATTAAGGAGATCGCCTTTAACATTACTGTAATTATAAGTAAGCTTTGTACCACGTATCTTTTGGTCACCGCGTGTAAAAAACACATTACCTTCGGCAACAACTTCCTGCGTTTTGGTATTTAATTGGACGCGATCAGCTTTAAGTTCTGATTTTTTGTAATTAATTACCACATTGCCTTCAGCGACAAACACCTGAGTATTAACGTCATATTCTTGACGATCGCTAACCACATTTAACTTTTCCCCCACTCGCGGCGGTAAGGGTAGGCGTGGCTTATCTCTAGGCTTGGGCTTCGGTAAACTATTTGGCTTGATCGGGCCAGCTTGGGAGATCAGAGTTGCTCTGACTTGCTGGGCGATCGCATCAGGATCTGGCAAGGTATCTAAAAAAAGCTTTAGCTGAGATTGCACCTCTAGTGGCAATTCAGTAGGCAATCTAGAAATACGACCATTAAACGCTGACGAGGACGACAACGTTTGGCTAGAGCTAGCCCGTCTCACCTCAGCATAGGTGCTAGGTGGCAGTTGAGTTGAAGGCAGTGGTAAGAAATCCATACTTCAACTAAGTTTACAGGATTTTTCTCTGAGATATAGCTATCGACAGTAAAGTTAAGACATAAAACCGAGAAAGTAAAGCGATGCCTTTACATCGCTTTTACTCTCAACCCCAATATTTGGTGCGGTGGGCAAAGCTCATCGCACCAAATATTACAGCAGTTATCGCTCAAACTCACAGTAATACCAAGACACAAAGTGGCGCAGCCATTTTGTGTCTTTAAAACCCTTACAGGGTTTGGTTTTTAATTCACAGAAGTGTTGTCACACTTTTGTGAATTGGTATAAAACGGGTCACAAGGGCGAAGCCTCGCAATGGGTTTTATAGCTGTCGCCAAGTGTACTAGGACATAAAACCCAAGAATTGATTGGCGGCGCTTCGCGCCGCCAATCAATTCTTGGGTTTTGATTTGTCTTATATATATTCTTGTTTGTGGCGAGTTTGAAAGCAAATTGCTGTAGGTTTGAAATTAGCTACGAATTTGCACAGGCATAAGCAAATAAGTCATTTTGGTTGCCCCAATTGGTACAAGTACCGCAGGGCTGGTCGGATTGTTCATTTGAATTTGAATTTCATTGCTCGGCAGAGCCTTTAATCCGTCCAATAAATATTTGACATTAAAAGCAATTTCCACATCTTCACCCGAAACTTGAGCAGGTAGAGATTCACGTCCAGCGGCAACATCTGGCGCTTCAACCGAGAGAGAAATTTCTTGCCCTGTCGAGTCAATTGTAATTTTGACAATGTTATTTTTTTGGTCAGCCAATACAGCGATACGTTCTAGAGCCGATAAAAACAATTTGCGCTCAACTGTAACTTGACGATCAAAGCGGCTGGGAATCAATTGGCGATAGTTGGGATAAGTACCATCTAGCAAGCGAGAAATCAAGATTTGATTAGCACTTTGGAAAATCATATTGGCACGATCAAACTTAACTGCGATCGCCCCCTCTGTTTGTTGGTTGAGCATTCGTTCTAGCTCGCGTAAAGCTCTAGCAGGAATCGTCACCTCCAGATTAGTAGTCACTGTATCCCCCGTCACAGGAGGCTCATCGGCATCCAAAAATCCTGTCTGCACCACGGATAAGCGATGTCCATCGGTAGCCGCAAACTCTAAGCGATCGGCAGTAGCTGTCAGATGTACACCCGTCAGAATCCGCTTGGTCTCATCAGCAGAAGTCGCAAACAGGGTTGATGACAAACCGCTCAGCATCGACTCAACTGGCAAATAGGTAGTTTCGCCATCTTCGCCAATTTGAGGTAATTCAGGAAACTCTTCTACAGGCAAACCATGCATTTGATAGCGACCAGATCCACAGACAATCGATACCATCGTGTTGTCCTTGTCCACAGTGATTGTGATGTCTTCATCGGGGAGACGCGACACAATATCGTTAAGTAACTTTGCAGGCAGGGTAATCGATCCCGCCTCTACAACTTGAGCAGGAAACGAGACCTGAATACCCAGATTGAGATCGAAAGCAGTCATGCCAAGACTTTGATTCGAGCCATCAGCATCTAATCGGATATTTGCCAGAATTGGATGAGTGGGACGAGATGCGACCGCACGACCGACAAGGGCAAGATTAGCAGCGAGTTGGTTTTGGGGACAGACTAGTCGCATAGTTTGACAGGAATTTTCTAATTTCTAAACTGAGTGGTGATATCGACGAGGCAAGACTAAATTTTGAATAAATTAGATTCTAAAAAATGCAGGTAAGGCTTGTGAGGGGAAATTCTAGAAGATTCCAAAATTTGAGGATTTTTTGAGGTTTTAAGATTTAATAAAAAGCAAATGTATTTAAAATCACTTTGCAGATATTTGTTGAGAGCAGACTTTAAACAAAATTTTACTTTAGAAAATTTTTCTGAAAAGCTTTTTACTCTTGATTTTTTGATTTGTGGAAGCCAATCATACCATCGTTGGAATTTTTTACAATACCAAAATCCAAATTTATATTCTCATATTTTTTTCACTTGCTCTAATTATTACTATCTAAAGAATAAAAAATCTTTAATAGTAGTAGTAGGGGCTGTGGAAAATGTGGAAAACTCTAAGAAAACTATATACAACAGTACTTCTAGCTGTTTTTGCCTGTGGAAAACCCTGTGGATAAAGTGGCTAGTTTTCCACAGGGTATAAATACCTAGTAAAAGTTTTCCACATTTATTTAAAAGTTTTCCCCAGATATTGCCAGCTTTTCCACAGAAAGGCTCTAGTTATCCACAGGTTATCCACAGGCTCAAAATAAACATATATGTTTATCAACAGATTTATACCCAGAATGTTCATAGAAAACTCTTTTGGAATTTATTGGTGAAATCTTAATAATACTTAAATAACAAGAATTTATTAAGGGTTATGATGCTTTTGCTGTTTTTGTAATTTTTTTGGTTGGGACTTGATTAGTGATCTTGAAAGCTTTTTTTTGCCCCGCGAAATCGGAAATATTGCTGAAGATAATTTGTTGTTGCTAAAGACGATCTCCAAATTTTCTCTACGATTCCTTGCAGATTGATATAGTGATGAAAAGTGAAATTGCTTGAATTGAGTTTTAAAAATTAGTTTTAAAAATTGTGTTTAAAATTGTGCTTAAAAATTTATTTTACCGCCTATGTTTTGGGGCGATCGCATTACTAATTAGCTTTAATTTATTGACTGGTAATGTCTGGGCTTTGCAAGTATCCGATATTCCAGACTTAGCCGAAATTAAGACGCTGACTGATCAGACTTGGGTGATTGATGATTCTGAGGTATTAAGTACTTCGACTAAAAGTGCGATCGTCAGCAAAGCTGAGAAATTAGCAGAATTGACGGGCATCGAAGTTCATGTTGTGGCAATTCGCCGTATTGATCTAGGACAACCTGCATCAGAATTCACGGCGGAATTATTTGATAAATGGTTCCCTTCTGAAGCAGAGAAAGCTAATCAAGTATTACTATTTATGGCTACAGAAGACCATCGTACCGCCATTCAGACTGGCACAAAGGTAAAGGAAGTCTTACCTGATAGCATTGCCAATAGTATTGCTGATGAGACGATGCTCTATCCTGCGCGTAAGGCAAACTATAATCAAGCTATAAATGAGGGAATTGCACGTCTTGAAACAGTTCTGAAGGGCAACCCTGACCCTGGTGCGCCTCTATTAGCTGTGGAAGAGACTGAGACAAGTAACTATGCTACTAGAGAGGAAACTGAGTCAAGTTCCTCGAATGTGGTGGTTATTATTTTGCTGGTTTTGGCAACGCTGTTACCAATGGCAACCTATTACTGGTTGCAAAGCCAACCTTAAACTCAAAAAGAAAGAGCCGATGCTTTGCATCGGCTCTTTCTTTTTGAGTTTAGGGAACTCCAAAGAAAAAATGATCCTTATAAAACCCCAAAATATAGCGGCGGGCTGCGCCCGCCGCTATATTTTGGGGATCGATTATTTTGTGTAAGTCCCTTAGTGCAAATCCAGCCTTTTTATGGATCATCAAAATCTTTGTCTTGAGCCAAGTTGGGTGGAGTAACGGCGCGAGTGACCCTCACTTTATGACTTTCGCGTTGGGTTTGGGCTTCGATCGCGATCGCTTCAAAAGAAACATCAATACTACTGAGCGGAATCGAGATGTTCGTGCGAGTTTCGATATACTCGGCATTGGGAACAGTACTAAAATCTAATAGCCAACGTGGCCCATCGACAATCATCCGCGTTTGCAAATCTTTGATCCAGAATTTTACAAAGAATTTAGGAGCAAGCGCAGGTAATCGTACGGTTACTAGCATCGGTGTTCCTGAAATTAGCTCACCTGTAGGAATAATGATTTCAGGGATGGGAATTGGCTCTTGATCCGATAAAGCCTGTGGTGAAGATTCTTGAATATTGCGGATAGTTTGGGCAGTCTCAGACAAAGTGGCAGCAGTGGAATTTTGGCTTGACACAGTGCTAATTGGGAAAGTGTTGGAATCAATGGGGTCTTCCCAAACATATTCATTTAGAATTAAATCAGATTCAGGTGTTAGTAACCGATCAAGCTCAACATCAAGTTCGAGATCTAGTTCTGCAAGGCTGGTAGCCTCAGTGATCGTTCGGGGAGGTTGTTCGGGGTTGTCGAGATCAATGGCACTAGTAGAAGCACTTGGTAAATCATCTGCTAGCAAAGGATCTCTGGGAGCAAAGGTGTCAAGCAATAGCTCTTCGGTGCGTTGGTTGGCTTTTTGGACAGCGATCGCATCGGCAGATAGAGTTTGTAGCTTATTGAGAAAACTATTGCTCCGATTACGGGAAGACTGAATATGAGGACTTGGCAGATTTTCTAGAAGCTCTTCGTAGTTTTGGGGAAGTTCTTCTTCAAAACTGTAAAGTAGCTCTGGTTCTTCTTCAGAGTTTGATGGAATTTGGCGATCGCTATCAGCTAAATCACCAATATTTGTTAGATTAAATCCCGACTCGATTTCCTGCGGACTGTCTGCGTCTTCCTGTGGAAAACTTTGAGAATAATCATCGGTTATTTCAGAATTAGGGGGATTATAAGCTTGATTAATAGTCCTATTTTGTAGAGATGGTAAAGGTGGTAATGACAAAGAATTGGTAGGTATTTGTTGTTTTAATTCCTCTCCCTGATTAGCTTTAGTCTTGTTAGAAGGTATAGGTGGAAGACTAAGTGAATTGGCTGGCTTTGGCTTTGTTGATAGACTTCTAGGTTGATTTTCTGTTGGTGCTGATACCTGTGGAAAACTCTGTGGAAATTGTTGGTAACTAGGCTGATTGCTAGATGTTTCTGTGTTTTGAGAACTGAGAGTTGGTTCTTGGGGAGAATATTTCTGGGCTTCTTTAATGAGTTCGGGCAGAACTCGTGAAGCAGGATAGGAAACCGCGATCGCTTGTTGCGTCACATACAAATCGCTATCCTGTTGAAAGTCTTGCTGGGGATGGATTTGTACTTCACCAATCAGAACTTGTATCTCTGAAGGTGGCGGCACAATGATCTGATAAGTGAAGGACGTTGCGCCAGTTGCTGGATTGCGATCGCTAGAATTAGCGATCACGAAGCGTTGATTTACGACGATATCAAGGGTCTGTGGATCTTTGAGACTCACCTCGATTTCCCCTTGAGCATAGACTTCTCCTGTGAGATTGAAGCTATTGTCTTCATTAAGAATATATTGAGGCTGCTTTAAACGTAATAAAATACGTGGTGGTGCATCTCCGTCTGTTAAAACGTTTGAGCCATATGCTTCTACCTGTCCTATTAGATTAGGGCGATCGCCCAGAGATTCTGTTTCTGATTCTAGATCTTGAGAATCACCATCAACTTCTTCTTCGTCCTCATCATTAAAGAGTGCAAACTCCTCAAACATCGATTCGACGAGTTCAGTTGATCTTTGCTCAGCAATATCAAGAATTGGTGAGCTATAAATTAGAGGGGTTGGCTCAGTTTGGATGATTCCTAATGCATTAGTATGTGATTCATTGGCAAGTTCGGTAGGCGTTTCTAAATCTTCTTCAACTTCGTTATATTGCCAGTCGAAGCTAGCTTCTGCAGAGATTTGAATTACATCAAACTTTACTGTTTTTTTCCATGCAGGGATTAAGTTGGTGTTAGCTGATTCTGAGCCAGATTCTCGGTCAGATTCTGTAGCTATGCAATCAATCTGCCATATCCCTGGTACAAAGTTGGTGTAAGGCATGACGATCAGCAACCCATCATGACTGATACGTTTGGCAATTTTTTGTTGCAGGGGTTGATGCCGCACATCTGCGAGAGGGCGATAGGCGATCGCAATCCCAACTAGCGCATTTGCTAAAGCAGAGCGTGCAGCAAGTCGGTACTGCCCTTCCAAGATCTCTACAGTTGGAGATTCTAAGGGCAACCAGGACTTGTCACCTTTGCGTTGTAGCAAAAACTCCCAGTTTTCCATATTCGGCGATCGCGTGTTAAGGCGGTAAGGTGTGCTTAGTTATCGCAAATACTAACCCATCTAGGCTTGTATAGCAATTAAAACCAAAGATGTATCGCGAAGCGGTACATCTTTGGTCTTAAAGCAGTTTTCGATCAAACCCAAACTTTACAAGTTTGGGTAATTTACTCATGTTACGCAGAGGTTTGACATCTTCGTTCTACGTAACATCAGTTATATAGAAAGACCGAGCTTCAGTCCTAGAAAGGCATGGGCAACTAAAAGCAGCACGATCGCACTACCTAGATAGGCATGAGCATTGCGAAGCAATGGCTGATTACCACCAAAACCAGTGAGTGAAATTGCGCCATTGATCGCTAGCAAAGTTAATACCACTGAGCCTGTAATGAAATGGGGACTCTCTAGCAGTGGTTTCCCTTGCATGACAAGGGACAGCAATCCGCCTGTGTAGCCTGTAGCCAAGAATACGGTCATGAGCGGTGCAACCTTACGATGATCGGCTCTGTTTTTGGTTGCAACTTCAGGATCTGCGGTAGTGCGGCTGCGCCATCCTGAAATTGCCACAAAAGATCCCATAGCCACAATGACGATCCCCATAAAAAATGGATGTCCCCAATGGGTGACTGGTTCTGGCACATTGAGGGATTTAAATCGATCGGAAATTGGCTGGAGTGACTCAACGAGTTTAGTAGCAAATTCAGTCATAGATTTGGAGTAATTTTAGATGGGAAAATTGTTAAAAATCGTAAAAGTCTTTACAATTTTTAACAATTGTAGCGTTTTTTACTCACAAGATTAGAAGCGCTTTGCAGCGCTTCTAATCTTGTGAGTTTCAGTGGCAACTATGTCTGTAGTAGTATGTCTGTATAAATGACAGTATTGTAATCGCGGTAAAACGAGACAAGTGATTCAGATCGAACAGTCGATCAAACAAGTGGAAGACGCACATTCTCTCAATGGGCGATCGCTAGAGACATTAGCTAGAGCGATCAATCTATTTCAGGGCTCTTTTTCGCTGATTATTGTTAACTGTAATTACCGCAGTCTTAGACAAAAACTTTTGAGATCATTAAGCTCAAAAACAGGCTCTACTTATCGTGAGCTTTGGTGGCAGGAAGCCCCTGAGACTCTCTATAGTAAATTGCAAGGTTTTGGGCAAAATCTTTGGCGTGATGGTCAGACTGAGCATATATCTGCCTTGATGTGTTTGGGCTTAGAGCAAACTAGACCCGAACATTTAGAAGATTTATTTTTAGAAGCTAATCTATTTCGCGATCGCCTCAAGCAGCAAATTAACTTTCCATTGGTATTGTGGCTGAATGATCGTGAGATTCAACAATTGTGGATTAAAGCTCCTGAACTGGCAAATTTGGCAGCGCCACCGATCAAATTTGGATTGAGTCATGAACAACTAGATGCAGAAGTTCATCAACAAGTAGATCGATTGTTTGAGATTGCCAGAGATCCTCAAATTCCCTTGTTTTGGCAAGACACCAAAATCGATGCTGATAGTGAAGCATTCTCCTATAGTGAACTAGAATTAGCAAGACGCGAACTGAGAATTTCTCAGTACAAAAATGCTCAAGAAATTTCTCTAGAATTAGAAGCAAAATTAGACTTTGCTCTTGGGAGGTTATTGTGGCGAACAGAGGAAGCAATGGCTAGTGATGTTTATGAAGAATCTCAGGGTGAAGTACATAGTGTTTCTCAAATCTATTATCAGTGCAGTCTGGCCTATTGGCAAAAAGCCGATCGCCTGATCGAGAGTGGGATTGTTTTATTTTATTTAGGGAATTTGTGGTGGCATAACTCCTTTGTGAATGGGCGACAGACTCAAGATTCTTGGCACAAAGCCAAACATTTTTTTCAAGAAGCGATCGCTGCTTTTAAGCAAGAAAATCAGTTTGACTTAATTGCTAAATATAGCCGAGCCTATAGTGGTGTCCTCGAACAACTTAAGCAATGGCAAGAACTAAAAATATGGATTGAGTCATTGTTGCTACTGCATCAGCAGAGCCCTCTTGAACTTGCTCAAGATTATGGATACTTAGCCAAAATTGCTGTCGAAAGAGGATTGTGGCAGCAAGTTAAAAATTATGCATCCAAAGCACTTGCCACGTTAGATCAAGTTCCTGATTTTAATGAAGAAAGCCTGCCCCAGAATTGGTTGCGGATGCGCCATATTCAGCAAGGTCAATACCAACTCTTACTCACCCAGAGCTATCTTCAGCTTAAAGAACTAGAACTTGCTTCAAATGTAATTGAATCAACCATTGCTAGCTTTGATATTAATGATGAACCAAAGCTTTATATTCGTTTCCTTGATACTTTTCATGATATTGCTTTTGCCCAAGGGCGTTATCTCCAAGCCTTTAAAGCAAAGCAAAGACAGCGTTCTCTAGAGCAGCAATATGGACTGAGAGCCTTTGTCGGAGCTGGTACTTTGCAACCGAAACAACTTTCTCCTAATTCCAGTATTGCCGAGCTAGATGCGAGAAGGGTTGATGTTAATGCAGGTGAGATCGCAGCATCGGGGCGGACTCAAGATGTGGAGCGCTTAGTGGAAAGGATTCTCTCAATTGAGCATCAGTTAACCGTAATTCATGGCGAGTCAGGAGTTGGCAAAAGTTCATTGGTCAACGCTGGACTGATTCCTGCACTATTGCAGCGATCGCTCTCAGGTCAAGATTTATTACCGATCGAGATTCATGTTTATACCAATTGGATCAATGCGATCTCTCTTGCCATTTATCCCAACCTCAGTCCTGATGCAAATGTTTCGAGTAAGGTCGATACGCTATCGAATGGATTGATCGAGCGCCGTAAAAATGGCGATCGCGATGTTCTCAATCTATTGTACAAACTTAGACAATTATCAGCAAATGGTACTCAGGTTGTTTTAATTTTTGACCAATTTGAAGAATTCTTTTCTACTTGTCCTCAACCACAAGAAAGGCAAGTTTTTATTGACTTTTGGCAAAATTGCCTAAAAATTCCCTTACTAAAAATAGTAATTTCACTCCGTGAAGACTATCTCTATTTGCTCTTAGAACTAGAGGCAGCCTATCCAGAAGTTGATATCTTAAGCCGTAATTTTCGTTATGCATTAGGGAATCTTTCCCCCTCTGACGCTAAATCGCTGATCGAAAATCTTACTGAACATGCCAATTTTCCGCTTGAGCCGATTCTTGTGGATGCGTTGGTGCGCGATCTCGCAGGCGATCGCGGATCTGTGCGCCCGATCGAACTACAACTAGTTGGCTCTCAACTTCAAGATCGTAATATCACCACCCTCTCGGCTTATCAGGCGGCGGGATCTAAACAACGCCTTGTTGAGCAATCAGTCGAAGAGGTAATACAAGCTTGTGGTAATGCGTCCTTTATTGCTCAACAGGTATTGATTTTGCTCACTGATGAGCAAGGTAAGCGCCCATTGCTTACTCACAATGAGTTGCGAACAGGGCTACTGTCTTACTCAAGCAATACTGAAGATCTTGATCTAGTTTTAGAGATTTTAATTGGGTCAGGTTTAATCTTCCAATTGCCTGAAGTGCCGAGCAATCGCTATCAACTTGTCCATGACTACCTAGTTTCATTTATTCGGGCTAATCAAGAAACGGGCTTACTAAATGAGTTGCGTAAAGTTCAATTCTCGGCTCAGCGTAGCCAAGCTAACCTTAGTCGTCTTACTAAGTTTGCCTTAGTGGGAACAGTTCTGGGCTTATTTGTAATGGCAGGTTTAGCCTTTCAAGCAAATCGTCAGCGTCAACTTGCGGAGTTTGGTGAAATTGAAGCTTTGATTTCTTCAGCAAACTCCAGCTTTTTGCTCAATCGCCAATTGGAATCACTAGCGACAATTGTCCAATCTGCGAAAAAGTTAAAATATACGGATGAAGGAACTGATAAAACTAGAATTACCCAGTCAACCTTTGAAAATCTGCAAACCATTGTCTATAACATCCGTGAGCGCTATCGGTTTTTTTCTAAAAAAAGAGATGCTCCATTTTATGCTGCGAAATTTAGTCCTGACGGTAATATTCTTTCCCTTGGTAGTTTTGATGGAAGCGTATATCTATATCAACGTAATGGTAAATTGATCACGCAGTTAGTTGGTTTGCACGCAAGGGATATTCGAGGTTTAAGTTTTAGCCCTGATGGCAAAAAAATTGCATCCACAGGGCAAGGCAAAAGTGTGCGGATTTGGGATACTGAGTCTGGTAAGTTGATTAGCAAGTTCTATGCCCACCAAGATGACATATTGAGGGTAAACTTTCATCCTGATGGTAAAAGATTACTGACTGGCAGTAAGGATGGCACAGTAAAACTTTGGGATAGCGATCGCGGCATTGAGATGCTGACATTAAACCCTAAAAATGTTGGCAATAAATCTTCTGAGAAAGAAGCAGGGTCTATTCAAGATACAAGTTTTAGCCCCGATGGCAACTTGATTGTGACGGCTAAAAACACCACGATCGCACTCTGGGATTTGCAAGGTAACTTACTCACAAGTGCGATCGCCCATGATCAAGAACTTTTCAGTGTGAAGTTTCATCCTGATGGTCAACAACTGTTAACTTCGGGTAGAGATGAAACCGTGAAGCTATGGCAAATTAAGGATCAGAATCGTCAAATTCAATTTGTGCGGGCATTGAAAGGAACGTCAACTGATGTGTTGAGCTTAAATTTCAGTGCCGATGGCGTTCGGATTGCGCTTGGTTCTCAAGATAGTTCGATCCAAATCCTCAACTCTGATGGAACATTAGAAATGAAGCTAGGTGGACATACCGATGGCATCTTTGACGTTAACTTTAGTCCTGATGGTCAATATCTTCTATCAGCTAGTAAAGATCGCACAGTGCGGCTCTGGGATCTCAAAGCTACATTACTCAATACTTTGTATGGACATAAAAGTAGTATTTGGTCAGTTGCTTTTAATCCTGACGGGAAAATGTTTGCTTCTGGCAGTGTTGATAAGACTGTACGTCTTTGGAATGCTGATGGAACTTACAGGCAGGAACTCAAAGGGCATGAAGATACAGTCTATGGGGTGAGTTTTAATAATGATGGAACGAAGCTAGTCACGGCAAGTGATGATCAAACCGTAAAGATTTGGAATAGTGCCACAGGCAAGCTATTGCATTCGCTCAATATTCATGGAGCGAAGTTGATCTATGCCACCTTTAGCCCAGATCAAAAGATTTTAGCGACCCTTGGATGGGATAAAAAAATTAAACTATGGAAATGGAATGATGATGACAATCCGCAACTTTTGCATGTGTTGGAAGGACATACAGGGACTGTCTGGTCGATCGCCTTTAGCCCTGATAGCCAGTCCCTAGCCTCGACAAGTAATGATCAAACCGTGAAAATTTGGAATGTGAACAATGGTCAGAATATCCATACGATGGAAGCACATAGCAATGGAGGTCTGGCGGTTGCCTATAGCCCAGATGGTAAACAAATTGGATCGGCTGGTAAGGATGGCAAATTAAAATTGTGGAATGCTCAAACAGGCGTTCTGGAACAAGTGATCATGGTTACGGCTGATTCTTGGATCTATGGGATGACTTTTAGTCCCGATGGTAAGGCGATCGCTACGGCAAATGCGGATAAAACTATCAAAATCATGGATCGTGCTAGTGGCAAGTTACTCAAAATTCTATCTGGACATACAGCAGAGGCTTATGCTCTAACCTATAGCCCTGATAGCAAAAATATTGTTTCAGCGAGTCGAGACAATACCCTTAAATTATGGAATGCGGAGACATTAAATTTTAATGAATTAGTCCAACGAGGTTGTAATTTACTTGATCACTATCTTGAATCTACGCCAACATTACCTCTAGAGCAAAAGCAAATCTGTAAGCAATAACAAAACCAATTTTGTTGTTAGCAGCGCCTTCGGCGCTGCTAACAACAAAATTGGTTTTGATGAAAGTCCGCCAGCGGCGGACTTTCATCAAAACCAATTTTTATAATGAGAATTGCTGCTGCGACGTACTTTCAACAAAACCAATTTTTATAATGAGATATGATCGAAAGCCACAGATCATAGGAAAAAGTAATGCAAGACCAAGAAACTAGCTGGCAATCCTTAGTCCTAGTTGCCATAGTAGGAATTCTAGCGGTTATCAGTTTTAATTCATTTATAATTATCAATCCTGGCGAAGCAGGCGTTTTGAGCATATTGGGAAAAGCCAAAGATGGAGTATTGCTCGAAGGAGTTCATTTTAAGCCGCCTGTAATTTCTCAAGTCGATGTTTATGACTTGACTGTGCAGAAGTTTGAAGTCCCAGCTCAAAGCTCGACTAAGGATTTGCAACAGCTTACGGCAAGTTTTGCGATTAACTTTCGTCTTGATCCGATTGAAGTCGTGACTATTCGTCGTACTCAAGGTACTTTGCAAAATATTGTTTCCAAAATTATCGCACCGCAAACTCAAGAATCTTTTAAGGTCGCCGCAGCAAGACGCACCGTCGAAGAGGCGATCACTAAGCGTGATGAACTAAAGCTAGATTTTGATGAAGCTTTGAGTCAGCGCTTAAGTAAGTACGGCATTATTGTTTTAGATACCAGTGTCGTTGATTTAAATTTCTCGACTGAGTTTTCTAAAGCGGTAGAAGAAAAGCAAATTGCCGAGCAACGTGCTCAGCGAGCCGTATATATTGCTAGAGAAGCCGAACAAGAAGCTGAAGCCACGATCAACCGCGCTAAGGGACAAGCCGAAGCACAGCGACTTTTGCGTGAAACACTGACATCAGAGTTGTTACAGAAACAAGCGATCGAAAAATGGGATGGCAAGTTTCCCCAAGTATTGGGAGGAAATGGTGCAGTTCCATTTCTTAATTTAGATATTACAAAATCTCAAAAGTAACTAATACCAATTGAAGAAATGGCAACGCCATTTCTTCAATCTCAAAACCTTACTGGGTTTGTTTTTAAATTCATTGAAGTGATGGCTTACTTCAGTGAATTGGTATAAGGGCTTGTACAAAATAATCGATCGCAAAAATATGGCGGCGGGCTAATCCCACCGCCATATTTTTGTGTTTTATGTTGAGCGCCAAACGTTCTAATTACAGTACCTTCGCGTAACTCTGAATTTCGCTAATATCAAATACTGCGCCAAACTTTAACCCCTCTTTGGCATAAAGCTCAGCTCCACCCTGTTGGCGATCGACTAGCGTTAATACATGGGTTACTGTATAACCTGCATCACGTAACTTTTCAACTGCAAATAACGCTGACTGCCCCGTGGTGACTACATCCTCTAGTACTACTACATTTGTATTTGGCGCAAGCTCTGGCCCCTCAATCCATGCTGCTGTCCCATGCCCTTTCGGTTGCTTCCGAATAATCAACGCAGGAATTGGCTTGTTTTCATAGGCTGAGACGACACTTACCGCGCTGACGATTGGGTCAGCACCTAATGTCAGCCCTGCGACTGCGCCTGTTCCTACTGGCAACATCTCCAATAACACTTGTCCAGTCCATAAACTCCCAAATGGATGCAGTGTGACTAACTTTCCATTAATGTAATAGGTGCTTTTTTGCCCAGAAGATAGGGTGAAGTCTCCACTCTTGTAAGCAAGACGGCAAAATAGTTCCAGTAACTTTTCACGATTTGGATGTTCCACAATTTTGATTTTTTTGTTGAGCTTATAAATACTTTTGTAGTGTATAGCGATCGCTTAACACATACGCCCAATTTTCTAAAACCAGTCAATTTATGACTGGATCTGCTACATTAGTCAGCGTCCAACTGTGAGGATGCATATTTATATGAGTACTAAGTTCTCGTGGCTTGCCTCATCATTAGTTGCAGCTTCGACGCTGCTGGCTAGTGGTGCTGCTTTAGCTGACCCCACATTTACGGATCAAGAGCAATTTCCTCGAAACTTTCCTGCTACCTATCCTCAGGCACAGAACAAAGTTTTGGATATGACCTCTGATCCTAATTTGCCTAACGCTTATATTCAATCACCCTTTAGGGATCAATGGATTGAGCGTCAATCTAACGCTTTTCGAGCGATGAATCGAGAAATGATTGACTTGCAAACTCTTAGCGATGCGACTATTCGCACTCGTGATTTGCCAAGTCCTTATTGCTCATCTTTGCTGAGTGAAGGTTTTAATGCTTGTGCTGCTCCTGAAGAACCTGCTGCTGCGGTTCCTACGCCTAGATTTGAGCCAACAGTACCATCGCGTCCTGTTCCTGCTTTGTGGTAATTGGTTTAGTTACCCAAATTAAGTTTTTTGTGTTGAGTTTAAAATAAAATCCCCAACAATAAAGGCAGCGCTTAGCGCTGCCTTTATTGTTGGGGATTTTGGCACTTTTTGCTCAAAACCCAAAAGAGCTATAAATTACTAGCCTTCTGACAAATGCTCATTGAGAGGACGAATGCTCACAATTGTGCCACCCATGCGAGTGATACTACGCATTTTTTCATTCATGCGATTATAAGGAACTTGCATAAAAACATTATCACTAGGGCGGATAACATAATTAGTGTTGTCAGGTTGCTGATAGCGATTAAGACCTGCGACCTCGTAAACAAAGAAACGAGTATCTGAAGTTGAAGTTGGAGGTATCATAAAAACAAATTTTCAATATATAGATGGTTGAAATTGATTAATATGCGCACCTTGTAGATACACATACTATATGAAAACTCAAAACCAATAGGATTATTTTTTGTTTGCACATGAGTACACACTCATGTGCAAACAAAAAATAAGGTAGTTTAAACAGTCGTTACACTGGCAACCTTGCCACCCATTTTATTGATGCGTTGCAAAGTGCTATTCAACTGCTCATAGGACACGATGTACTCGCGGTTACTACGGCGCACTTTAGGATATCTAGGGAGAGAAACTGCTGCCACTTCGATACGGTAAAGGCGATCGCCTGAACCTGTAGAAGAGCGACCAAAAGCACGAGTAGCCATTGCCCCCTTTGCCGAGCGGTAAGCCCAGCCATCGTTGCTGCCAGAAGCTCCAACGATCGCAGAAGCACTGTTTTGAGCGAGTTCAGCAGCTAATCTAGAAGCATTTCCACCAATTTGAGAGCGATCGCTATTGGCGTAGCCACGATAGAGTTGGAACATTCTGGTAAAGCCAGTGGTTTGATCGCCAACTTTGTTCTCGAAACCGCGATAGTAAGGTACGGTCGAATCTCCAAAATTAGCTTCGTATTCGGCTGAATCAATATAAGAATCGACATCAGCGTCATAGCCTTCGTTTTGATAGCGATTTAGATGCTCGATTACTTCAGCTTCATTATAAGGAGCTCGTCCTAATAGATGCTTGAAGTTCAACTCAATCACTCGGGTATGAAAGTTAGGATAGAGAAACTTGTTTTTGTACAATTCCGACTTCGCTACTCCACGCACAAATTCACGAACGGTGATTTGACCATTATTTAACAGGGACTCAAGGGCGGTTAAACGCTCTGATGCCATGATGTAGTCATTGCCCAACACATGGCGATAGACAGCATTAATAACAATCTTGGCATTTTCTGGTGTCCAATTAGGACGGAGTTCTGTTGGACTGCTATCGCTATAAGCAGAAATTCCCAAACGGGAAGCAGCATTGGTAATCACTATATTTTATTCTCCTTTAATATTTAGGCACATTGAAATCAAACGCAATTTGTTAAAATTACCTCTTTGCAGTAATTTTAACAAATTACGTTAATACATTAAGCTAGAGAGATCTGCGTAATGCGGCTTCCACGTTTATTCAACCTTTGTAGAGTTGGTGAAAGTTGGTCATAGGAAACCACGTACTCACTAACACTACGGCGAATTTGGGTAGTCCGTCCGTTATCGGCTTGGATAGCGCGTACACGATACATTTGCCCGCGATCATCACCAGTAGTACCAGTTAGTGCTTGTCCATAGTGGGGCGTACGAATTGGATTAGCTGCATTCTGTGCGAGCTCCTCATTTAGCCAAGTTGATTTGTTTTTGGATTGAGTGCGATCGCTATTGGCATAGCCACGATAAATCTGGAACATGCGAGTAAACCCTACGGTTCTCTGTCCAGTTTGGTATGCAAACCCACGGAAATAGGGAACAATCGACTCGCCAAAATTATCTTGATATTCAGCCGAATCAATGTATGAATTGATTTCTGCTTCATATCCATGTTCAATGTAGCGATCGAGATGTTCTGAGATCTCGGCTTCATCATTGGGAGCGCGTCCCAAAAGATGTTTGAAGTTCAATTCAATAAAACGAGTATTTGGAACTGTGGAAAAGAACTTTGTCCGATACAAGTCTGACTGAGCTAAAGCACGGACAAAATCGCGTACCGAGATACTGCCACTAGCAAGTAAAGACTCAGCACCAACTAGGCGCTCTGATGCCATCAAATGATCGTTACCAAAAACCTGCCGATTAGCCGCAGTAATTACGGCGATAACATCAGCTCCAGTCCAGTTAGCCCGCAACTCCACAGGAGAAGTATTTACAAAAGGCTCGAACCCTAAACGGGTTGCTGCCGAAGAACTTGTCATATTTAAGCTCCCAAATTTTTTTAACAATTTTTTTTAAAAAGAAAACGGTAAGTACTCCCCGCAGGGCGTACTTACCGTTTTCGGGGTTTTCATATGCTTTAACATTTTAGGATAATGATCGGCGAAGCGAAGTGCTGCCAATCATTATCACTAGAAGAAAACCGATTAGCTTAGTGCATTGATTGCATAGTCGATGTAGGAATTAGCTTCCAAAGCTGCATCTCCGCTCAAGCCATGATTAGCCTTGATTGATTTCAAAGCTTCAACATACCAGCTAGGAGAAAGATCGAATGCACGGTTGATTTCGGTCAAACCACTTACTAGATAGTCATCCATAGGACCAGTGCTACCAGCAATCAAGCAGTAGGTGATCATGCGGACATAGTAGCCGATGTCACGAACGCACTTTGCTTTACCGCGAGGGGTGGAAGCGAAGTTGTTGCCAGACTGTTGGGTGGTGTAGGGATATTTTTGGTAAACAGCATTTGCTGCACCTTCGGCCAAGCTGGAAGCTTTAGCGCTCAATCCTTTAGCAGCATCAAGGCTAGCAGCCGCTGTGCGTAAACGACCAAATGCAGCTTGCATTTCAGGAACGCCAAGATAGCGACCTTGTGAATCGGCTGTAGAGACGGCTTCTGTTAAAGGAGTTTTCATACTTAATGTACCTCTAGGAATTTATATGAGATTTTTTGAAAAGGAAAAAAAGACAAAGGAAAAATTAATTTAAGAAATTAATGATTAGCCTACTGCTGCTGCTGCTTTGTCGAAGTAGCCAGCGAGTTCAGACATCAAAGCGCTGCAATCACCACGGGTTACGCCATTAGGATCGTTAGCAAGTGCGATCGCTGCTGCTTTCATTTTTTCGATGCCAACTGCTACGGATCCACCAGGAACGCCCAATGCACTGTAGGTTTCACGCAAACCATTGAGGCAACGATCTTCCAAAACGCTAGCATCGCCAGAGAATACTGCGTAGGTTACATAGCGAAGGATGATGTCCATGTCGCGCATACATGCAGCGATACGACGATGGGTGTATGCATTTCCACCAGGAGCGATCAATTGAGGCTGATCTTCAAACAAAGCACGAGCTGCGTCGGTGACGATGGATGAAGAGCTTGCGGTAATGCGGTTAACTACGTCCAAACGCTTGGTTCCATCAGCAACCAATTGCTTTAGTGCGTCAACTTGTGAATCAGATACAAAAGCACCACGAGTGTCGGCTTGGGCAACTACTTTAGTAAAAGCATCTAGCATTCTAAAGAATCTCCTTGTTTAATATATAAGTTTTGTTATGACTCCCAACCCTATCTATTACTTTGTGATATCAAATTGCAATTTATATCTGCAAAAAATATCTTCAAGATATATAGATTCCTAAGTCTTAATTGAATTAAATGATAACCAATCTATTCAATTTACTTAAGAGAGCTAAACCTTAACTGTTTCCAGTTCAGTCGTTCAATGGCTTTGGGATTGAATTGATTAAAACAACTAATTTGTGCAGATTTTGTGCAAACCAAGAAGTGTTGTTTATGGAATTAATTTAAAATTTGGAGGAGTTCTGCAAGCCTTTATCAGCCAATCGCTCTAGGGATTTCTACCTAATTTGTAATTGTAAAGTATTCGTTTTATTTGATCTTATTTCTTAATATAAAGATTGATAACAAACTAATATTTTTAGCCATTCTCATTTATAGGAATTGCCCGTAATGCCAGTTTGTGAGGTGTGACTTCACTTTCGGAAATTAAGAATCAAACCGATAGATCGGTAATTGTTAAGAACATTGCGACATAATCTGCTTAACAATTATTTGTGTTTCAGCGCGATCGCTTGCTTATTCTTCAGAATCTCTTGGGAGCAACTCGTCATTAAGAATGCACAATTAGATCTCGGATTGATAGCTATGAAATTCCCAGATCCCCGAATTTTTCTTTGCAATTACAGACTGTTTTTGCTAGTCACACAAAAATTCGGGGATCTTAATCTCAGCTTTAAAAACAAAAAAGAGAGAAGTATTTATTACTTCTCTCCAAATTTATTGCTGCAAAATTGTTGATAGCTAAGCTCTAGATTTAGGCGGCAAAATCAAACAGCATTGTCGTCATGTAGCGCTCAGTCCATTCTGTGCCAAAAGACTTTTCGAGAACACGGCGCGTTTTATCATTTTGCTGTTGCTTCTCGCAGTAATAGCGCTGACCCGCCAAAATTTGATCGATTTCCACAGAAGTCGTTAACGGCTCAGTTGCCACCGCTAGCTGACAATGCAAAGTCAAATAATCACGCACTCTTTGTAAAAAGGCAGCCTCCTCGCGATCGCCCATTGGACGCACAAACAAACAAAAATCTGAAAAGATATCGCCCCATTGGGGTAGCTCACGAGTCTGCTCAAAATGCATCTCAGGTAAACTCGACAAAGCGTTGTGGTAGCTACGAGGTAATGCGCGTTCAGGATGCACGGGAGATAAATCTGCGATCGCGGCACTAATACTTCCACGTCCTCCGACTAAATCGGCTCCGAAAATGGGAATGCCATATTCAGGATTAGGAAACATCACACAGTGCAGAATATCTAATCCACTACCAACTCTGGCTAGTTCTAAATGCAACTTCCGAAATTGAGGTGTGCTGTAGCAATGATTTTCAATTACTAAGCGTTCACCTTCTAATGCACCCTCAACATAGCCGAGGTCTTCTGGAACTTGATAATCCGATAAATCTAAGTTTTCCCGCCATACAGATTCGATACAATTAGCTAAATCGTGAATGAGGGGATACTGTTGCTCTCGCAGCGACGCTTGTGTGGCTTGAGTCATGCGATTTCTATCTCAATATATGTGAATTAAAAAAAGTATTTATTGTCTGACCATGACTGATTTTTCGTGCAAAATATGTGCAATTAAAAGCCCAATATTGGCAAGGAGGGCTTCGCCCTCCTTGCCAATATTGGGCATAGCTATAAATGGTTCACTTGGTGAACCATTTATCTGTTTTGATAAGATTTAACTCGTTGCAGACGATTATGAATCCGACTTGCTAGATCGATGCCCACGATTGGTTTGCATAGATAGTCATCTGCACCCACACTAAAAGCGAGGTTTTGAGTATTTGCATCTGCCATCACACTTAGAAATAAAACTGGTAAACGCTGCCAGTCGAGATTGCTCCTTAGAGATTGGCAGAGTTCAAATCCATTGATTTCAGGCATATTGATATCCAATACCAAGACATCAGGCAATACTGATTGCAACACTGTCCAAAACTCCTGCGGATCGGCTAAGGTCGTTACTTTAAAGCCCCAAGGCTTAAGGAGCTTAGGTAGCGATCGCAAACAATTGACATCATCATCGACAATCATCACCTTGGTTCCAAATTGAGAATGATCTAACTCAAATTTTGAGGAGCATATATCAGCGATCGCTCCCATTGGAGCACTTTGAATCAGATGCGTATTTTGAATTGACTCTTCTAAAGAAGTTACCAAGGTCTCTAAAATTTCTAACTGTTGTTTTTTTAGTAAAGGTTGGCTAGCGAGCAAATTTTCTAATTGACGCGCCAATTGCATCGCGATCGTCAAGCCAAGAGTTCCCAAAGTCCCAGCTAATTTGTGAGCTACTTGTTGAGCCTGCGCTTGTAATTGTGGAGCCAGTTCACCAGATTGTAATTTCCTGACAGCTTGAAATAATACTTCTAATTGTTCAATACTTTTTGGCTTGGTGTCTATCCAAAGTTGGTTTAAGAATTCTAAGTACTGCTTCTGTTGATTATCTTGAGACTTTGATTGGGCTAACTTAAGTAAACTGGGACTAGCAGACTCAATTGCGCTTGGTATTTCGACCTCAGCCAACTTATCTGGCGCTTTGAGGTAATAGCCACGTCCATGAACAGTCGCAATAAAATCTGAAGGCGCACCTGCCTCTACCAACTTATGACGCAATCGCCGAATATGCGATCGCACCGTCGCTTCTGAGGGAAACTCATCAGAAGACCAGAGGCGATCGAGAATTTCATCGGCACTGAGTAAATGCTGACTATCTCGCAGCAAAAGCTCTAGCAACTCATATTCTTTATTCGTGAGTGTCAGTGAATGATCATTGTAAGAAACTTCGCAGGTACTAGGATTTAGTAGTAAATCTCCCCAAACTAGTACAGGAAAAGAACTTGCATTACTTCGCCGCAGTAAGGCTCGAATCCGTGCAATTAATTCGGCAATATCAAAAGGTTTAACCACATAGTCATCGGCTCCCGCATCTAATCCGCTGACCTTGGCAGTGCTAGCATTTTGTGAAGTGAGTAATAGAATTGGAGTTGTATATCCTTCAGTACGAAAGCGTTGACATAGGCTGATTCCGTCAAGCTTTGGCAAAACTATATCTAATATAATTAGGTCATAATCAAAGGTCGAACCATAAGTCCAACCCATTTCCCCATCTTTGACTACATCCACAATATAGTGATTTTCGGTTAGATTTTTAGTTAGGACGGCAATTAATACATCATCATCTTCTACTAGTAATATTTTCATGGCTTTTCCCAATCCAGCATTTTTACAATCTGATCAGGGAGATCAAGGGAATTAAAAGGTTTTGTAATCACACCACTGACCCCCAAATCATTAAACTGCCTTCTCTCCGATGTTTGGGCTTTGGCGGTTAAGAAAATTACAGGGATCTGGGCAGTTTGTGGATCGGCCTGAAGAGCCTTAAATGTGGCAATACCATCCATATCTGGCATCATCACATCTAGCAAAATAGCATCAGGGCTTTGATCACAAGCCGTTTTAATCCCTTGTGGTCCCGAACTCGCAATTAATACATCCCAATCAGCGACCATCTGAATACCAAACTGTACAACAGTTTGAATGCTTTCTTCATCATCAACAATCAAAATCCGTTTAGTTGGCATGACACTCTGTTAGCTATAAACAGTAATTTTCATTATGAATCCATTTGTGCTTTTTGTGCCATCAGGGCGGATGTGTATAGCAATGTAAGCTTTGCTTAGGACATAAAACCAGAAGATGAGTGGCGACGCTTCGCGCCGCCACTCATCTTCTGGTTTTGGTTTGTACTAGCTAACTCTTTTTTGCTATAGACAGTATCGGAAGGATTATTTTTGATTAAGCCATCAGGGGATACAGTTGCGATCGCAAATGATCATAGTTGTGCGCCCAAAGTTTTATAAAGACTCGTATATGGTGAATAAGTACTTGTGCAAATTACCCAAACCCTTAAAGTTGAGCCCCGCAGGGGCTCAACTTTAAGGGTTTGGGTATGTAATTAATTATGCCTAGCTACTTATGGTGAATGAGGTTGGTTGGGCGTAAATAGTTCGTTTATATGGTCAATAATGGCAATGTAAACGAAAAAGTACTACCTTCCCCGAGAGTACTTTCTGCCCAGATTTTGCCCTCATGTTGTTCAATGATCTTTCGGCAGATGGTCAGTCCTAACCCCGTTCCGCCCTTGCGCCTTGAATCTGAGGAATCCACTTGCTGGAATCTTTCAAAAATGCTTTCTAGCTTATCCGATGGAATTCCTTGCCCTTGATCGCGAACTGAAAATAGTACTTCTGTATTCGATTTGCTCTCTGCGGTTAGCCAAACCGTGCCATCAGTTGTTGAGAACTTGATCGCATTGCTGAGGAGATTGGTAAGAGCTTGAACAATGTAATCTGAATCAACTAAAATCTTGATATCAATTGGCTTTACTGCCAAAACGACACCCTGCTGTTGAGCCATTGGTTGCATAGATTCCGTTGCTTGGATCATTAAAGCCGAGACATTGCAGATCTGCTTTTCCATTTTCACTTCCCCTGACTCAATCCGCTGCAAATCGAGGACATTATTGACTAAACGTACCAACCTCTCTGTATTGTCATCAGCGATCTCTAGCATTTGTTTGCCATCCCTAGACAGACTTCCTAAGCGTCCCGTCGCCAAAATTTTTAAAGCACTATGCAGAGATGTTAAGGGCGTGCGTAATTCATGGCTGACCACAGCGATAAACTCGTCTTTCATGCGCTCGATCGCTTTGCGATCGCTAATGTCACTCGTCAGCGCAAAGAACCCGATGACTTTTTTCTGTTCATCCAGATGGGGAATATAGGTAACATTGACTGAACAGGGAAGACCATCTTTTAAAGTGATTTCATTTTCGTAGGTAATTGCCTGACCCATTAGAGCTAACTTTACATAGACTTTCATTCGTTCATAGCATTCGATACCCCAAACGGTTTTGATCTTACTGCCATAAATATCGTCTGGTGATTGACCTAGCCAGTCTTCATAGGCTTTGTTATTAAATCGATAGCGTTGATGTTGATCGACATAGGCAATTAGCACTGGTAGAGCATTGGTGATTAGGCGCAACTGCTCTTCGCTTCGTCTTAATGCGGCTTCAGCTTGCATCCGATCATTGATTTCCTGCTGAAGACTACGGTTGACTTCTTGCAATTCGGCAGTGCGAACTTCGACTATTTCTTCTAAATGTTCTAATAACTGTGCCTGAGCCAAGGCAATGCTGATCTGATCTGCAAGTTGTTGCATTAGCTCCAATTCAAAATCGTCCCAATGGTGAGGTCGATCGCAATGGTGAGCAATCACTAATCCCCATAATTGGTTAGGCGCAAGCGCTTCATTTTGTTGATGGGAATTAAAATTTTGCAGAATTGGCACAATCAACTTGGCTTTGATATGAAACTGATTAATAAACTCTATTAAGCATTCTGATAATCCTGCCTTTGGATCATGTACATCTGCGATCGCCCTTACTCGTCCTTCAGCATAAAGTTGTTGATATTCAGTTGGAAAGACTTCTTCAGGAAATTCTAAATCGAGAATCTTGGGGTAGTCGGGTAGAACTGCTTCGCTAATGGCGCGTCCTGTGCCATTGGGTAAAACTTGATAAATGAGTACACGATCAGCCTGCAAAATTCGCTGTACTTCTGTTACTGTTGCCCGCAAGATTTCCTTGAACTGCAACGACTGACGGATTTTAAGTGTAACTTCGGCAAACAACTTCACCCATTGCCTTTGTCGCCACAGCTCATCGTGCTCATGGTTTTGAGTCGTGAGAGGTTCTTTGGTGACAGGTGGCTGAGTTGCTGGGCGAGAATTAGAACGCTTGCGTTTAGCCATTGTGAGAGTTCAATTGGAGCTTAATTATGCTTGTTTGTATGATAGATAGTGATTGGTGCAGCCAGCCTGTAGGGGTAGGCTTAGCCACAAGTTAATGGTTTCTCCATAGCGTTATTCCAAAACCTGCCCCTACACAATAGCTATACGTTCTCTTGGAAATTTCCTAATTAGGGAAAATGCGTAAACGTCGGTTTGGCTCCGAGCCGTAGCTTTCGGATCGCAGTTGATAATGTTCAACTAGTTCGTGCTGCATCCGACGAATAATCGATGAACGGGGCAATAACTCGACGGGCTGACTCTTAGGAATCACGATCTGCTCAACGGCTAGCCTTGTCTCTTCGAGGGCTTCGATTTCATCCTCAGAGTCGCCATAGGCGAACATATTCAAGTCGCTAATCGTATCCGCAGGACTTTCATCAATATGCAAAATCCTGCGTAAGGCGCGAGTAATTTGTGGCAATGTACTAGTTTTGATCGCATGAATGGGAATCTGCCGCGCTTCTGCCACTTGACGGACTTTGGAGCTAGTGCGAATCTGCGATCGCAAAGCTAGCACGATATCTGCTTCATCAAGATCCTTGGTAATCTCAATCGGTAAATTGATCGATTGCACCACCTGTTCAGTTTGATGGCGGCTGACTCCATAGAGATAGACATTCAGCGTTCCAAAACGCTCTCGCATGGCAACATAGGAAGACATATCGCCAAATTCTTCTTCATCTTCGTCGCCAGATTCATTTGGTTCGGCTACGGTCGAATTACTAATCTTGCTAGACAGATCAGCTAATTCCGATCGCATTTGTACTTGTGGATCGAGGGGAATGGGCTTGATCTTGCCTGTGGCTCGCCAACCTTTGACCGCAGGATTTCGCATCACTTCAGGATTTTTTGGCTTTTCTTCGGTAGTAGTCACTTCGCCTGCATCACTGACTGCCCGAATTTGACGACCTGGATCGCGATCGCGCAAGAGCATATCAATGGTTCCCGCTACATCGTCATGAACTGCCCAACGATAGCGCTCCCACATTTCTACAGCAATATCGAAAGTTGGCTGGGCTTTGCGCTCTAAAATACTCTTTTGAGGCAAGCCGCGCCGCCGCATTTCTTCATCGCCGAGGGTGACAGATTGAATGCCGCCGATCAAGTCCGAGAGGGTAGGGTTTTTAATTAAATTGGCGAGTTGATTACCGTGAGCTGTGCCAACTAGTTGCACACCTCTTTCTGCGATCGTTCTTGCTGCTAATGCTTCGAGTTCAGTACCAATCTCATCGATGACGATTACTTCAGGCATATGGTTTTCCACCGCCTCGATCATCACTTGGTGTTGCAATTCAGGCTGAGATACTTGCATTCTACGGGCGCGTCCGATCGCAGGATGCGGAATATCACCATCGCCAGCAATTTCGTTGGATGAGTCAATAATGACGACGCGCTTATTCAGGTCATCGGCAAGCACACGGGCAATTTCACGCAGAGCCGTAGTTTTGCCCATCCCAGGTTTGCCCAGCAGCAAAATCGATTTACCTGTTTCAACTAAGTCACGAATCATAGCGATCGTGCCATAGACAGCTCGACCAACCCGACAGGTTAGCCCGATGATTTCGCCTTTGCGGTTGCGGATGGCACTGATACGGTGGAGTGTGCGTTCGATACCTGCGCGGTTATCGCCGCCAAACTCGCCAACTTGCTTGACACAAAGCGCCAAATCTTCTTTGGTAATCGGGTCATCGGTTAGATATTTGGTGCTGTCAAAATAACGCGCTTCTGGCAACCTGCCTAAGTCCATCACAATTTCGACAAGTTGTTCTAACCCGCCGCAGAGTTCAATGCTGCTTTTAATGCGTGGAGGCAAAATATCTAGAAGTTGATCGAGGTTGTCTGTAACTTGCTTGCGGATGGAGTCCATTAGGCTTTTTAAGGTTTTACAGTTAGGTTTTAAGTTTGAGCTATAAGCGTAGATTTAGATCCCCCGCCCCCCTTAAGAAAGAGGGGAGAAGAAAGTTCTCCTTAAGAAGGAGAACTTTCTTCTTTTTCTTTTCCCTTTTTAAGGGGGGCTAGGGGGGATCGATCTTTGATTTGCGAAACTAATTGACGGGCGATCGCAACAGCTTGCCAGAGTAAACAAGGACGATCTTCGAGGCGATCGGGTATTTCTTCTCCCAGACCTTCTAGAAAATCCATCACGATTTTACGAGCATAGCTGCCATAGGCTACGCCAGCTACTGGGATGTTTGCTTGGCGCAGCTTCGGTACAGTACTCGCATTTGTACCACCAGCCAGTTGCACAAAGCCAAGGGGTAACTGAAAATCCAGCACTTTCTGCCCTAGTTGCAAAGCTGCTCTAGTTGCGCCATCCCCGATATCGCCACTCATTGGTCTGCCATCGGTTTGCCAAATCAGCGATCGCGGCTTGGGGTTCATACCTTCGAGCAAAGACATGAGGTAATCACGTAGATCTTCACAATCTGGGAAGCTGACGGCTACTAGCTTGAGCTTGGGGATAATCGGACTCAAGCGCTGCCAAAACGCGGCAAATTCTTTGGTGCGATTGGGTTGTGTATGAATTTCGATCGCATTAACTGACTGGTTAAGTACTTCATCAAAAATATTCTCAGGGACATAAACCTGTTCGCGGGTATGAATAATCTGCACTGGACATAGCGGTAAGCAACGACCGCACCCATAACAAAGATTTGGCATGATCCCATTGTAATCATTACTAAACTTTATTGCTGTGGTGGGGCACACTTTTTCACATGGACGGCTGCAATCACTTGGACAAAGCTCAGGATCAAAAAATGCTTTCCGAAAATGTGGGTCTTCGCCATCATTAAAGCTGACCATTACTAAAGGCGCGATCGCGGTTGGCTCTAACTTAATCGCAGCGGCAATTCCTTCTCTGGCGGCAGCGATTGTGGCTGGATCGGGAGCCATATCAATACAATCAGCTCCTGCCAATGTATAAATCATCGCCAGATTGCGAATTGCGGGTAAATGTTGGTAACTCGCACCACAAATGAGCTTAAACCACTGGTGCGATCGGAGAGCTTCAAGTTCCATATTTCTATATTATCGTGGTTGCCACGCTGTAGCTAATACCAAAACAGAAAATGCTTAAGCCATTTGGCGTTTTTAAAACCATTGCTGGTTATTGCTATCGCAGTGCAAGTGCCCCAAAACCTAAACGAGAGGGGCTGCGCAAAGCGCAGCCCCTCTCGTTTAGGTTTGAAAATACACAACTACGATCGCTTTTTGCGATAATGCAGGATGTAAAGCATGAGTTGAAATTATGGCTATATTTGCTGCTGTTCAAACCCCTGAAAAAGTTAAAGATACTGTGAAGGAGATAGTACGCAAGCCTTACCCTAAATATAAGGTCATTGTGTTAAACGATGATTTCAATACCTTTGAGCATGTTTCTGAATGCTTGATGAAATATATTCCAAACATGACTGAAGAGATGGCTTGGGAGTTGACCAATCAAGTACATTTTGAAGGTCTAGCGATCGTCTGGGTGGGACCAATGGAGCAAGCGGAGCTTTATCATGCTCAACTGAAGCAAGCAGGTTTAACGATGGCTCCTCTCGAAGCTGAGTAAAGGTGCTTTCAGTGATTTTGGGGGTGGCTTAGCTTTAAGAGGTGGGTTTATGAAGCATTGGTAGATGAACTGGTAATGGATTCTTTCAAGGAGGATTCAAACAAATTGCGGTAATGACCAAATTCGGGATGAATTGCTTGAAGCTGCTCAAACTTCTTCCAGAATCGTTTCCCATCAAAATCAATGAAGTCACGATTTGAGAAGTCTGCCATGTTGTGGAGCCATTCAGCAAGCTCTACATTGCTATAAGTCCTAATTAAAGTTTTGGATTTGGCAACACAATTTTTGCATTTTAGAATTATCTTATAATAACCATAGATAAAGACTGATGGTTGCCCCTATTTTCATTTAGAGATATCTTTGCAATAATCATAGAAATTTAATTATGATCTTTTGTAAATAGATAGACTTAATATGATAAATAACTGGCTGGACACGATCTGGCTGATTCCCTGCTATTCCCTGATAGGAGCAATGCTATCGATCATCTGGTTTCCTAGCATCACGCGCAAAACGGGACCCAGACCAGCAGGCTACATCAATATTTTCATGACTTTCTGCTCATTAGTTCATGCGATCGTCGCTTTGACTGTAGCTTGGGGACAGCCAGCACATTTATTATCTTTTCCCTGGCTCACGGTCGGAGGACTAGACTTTACAATCGACCTACAGGTTTCAGAAATAACTATTGGCGCGATCATCTTGGTCACTGGGATTAACCTGCTCGCCGAGATTTATGCAGTCGGTTACATGGAAATGGATTGGGGCTGGGGTCGCTTTTATGCGCTACTAGCACTTTTTGAAGCAGGGATGTGTTCCTTGGTTCTATGTGATTCCTTATTTTTTAGCTATGTCATTCTCGAAATTTTGACCCTTGGAACTTACCTGCTTGTCGGAATTTGGTACAACCAATCGCTGGTAGTAACTGGGGCGCGAGATGCATTTTTGACTAAGCGAGTTGGAGATTTATTTTTATTGGTGGGCGTAGTTGGTTTACTGCCCTTAGCTGGATCTTGGAATTTTACTGAGCTAGCGGAATGGGCTAAGAATACTGATGTTAACCCAACGACTATAACCTTGGTCACCCTAGCTCTGATGGTTGGTCCCATGGGGAAATGCGCTCAATTCCCTTTGCACCTTTGGCTAGATGAGGCGATGGAAGGCCCCTTACCAAGTACTGTGCTGCGTAACTCGGTAGTTGTCGCTACGGGTGCTTGGGTACTGATCAAATTACAGCCTCTTTTTGCGCTTTCACCATTTACACAGCAGGCGATCATTGCCGTTGGTGCGGCAACAGCATTAGGTGCAACGCTAATTGCGATTGGACAGATAGATGTGAAACGCTCTCTGTCATATCTAACCAGTGCCTTTATGGGGCTAATCTTTATCTCCGTTGGTACTGGCGATACTCATAGTGCCTATATTTTGATTTTGTCCCATGCTCTAGCGATCGCGCTCTTACTAATGTCAGTAGGTAGCATTATTTCCAACAACATTAGTCAAGATCTAACTCTGATGGGTGGCCTATGGAGCCGCCGTCCGATTTCGGGAATCTGCTTTTTAGTGGGTGCGATCGGATTGATTGGATTTCCGCCATTGGGTGGATTCTTGGCTATGGTTGATTTGCTCTCCTATCTCTGGCAAGAAAATCCCGCTTTAGCGGAATTGCTGTTATTGATTAATGGCTTGATGGCATTCAGTCTTATGCGTGTATTCGGGCTGATTTGGGGTGGTAAACCCAAGCAGATGACCGAAAGATCCGTAGAACCTCTATGGCTGATTGTCTTACCAATGACTGTAATGGCAGGTGTAGTATTGCATGTTCCACAAATGCTTACGGCTTGGGGAGTTATCCCTGACTGGAATCTGATACTTAGTCCTGATGCACTTCTTCTAGGCGGCTCAAGTGTTGCTGGTCTTGCTACAGGTGGCTATCTCTATCTCAATCAGCAAGTACCTAAGCCTGTAACTTTACCTTGGCTAGGCTTACAGAATTTCTTTGCCAATGATTTCTACACGCCAAAACTCTACAAGGTCACGATTGTCGGACTAGTAGATGGTGTGTCAAAAGCGATGTACTGGTTCGATCGCTTTTTTGTCGATGGTGTAGGTAACTTCTTTGGATTAGCGACTCTATTTAGTGGTCAAAATCTCCGCTACAGCACTTTTGGTCAGTTGCAGCTCTATACACTGACGATTATGGTCGGCATTGGAGTTCTACTTTTATTACTGTTCAATCGGACTCTTTAATCTGGAATAACACTATGCTCAGCGCTCTAATTTGGTTGCCTGTGATCGGGGCTTTAGCGATCGCCTTTCTTCCACAAACTCAAGTCAAAAAAGGATCGGCAATTGTTGCGACGGCGATCTTAATTCTTGATTTCATTCTCTTGCGTCAATTTGACATCAAGATTTCTTCTTTCCAATTAACAGAAAATTTACCTTGGCTTGAAAATCTTGGCTTAAACTACAGCCTTGGCGTTGATGGGCTATCTTTGCCACTAGTGGTTTTGAATGGATTGCTCACTTGGTTGATCGTTTGTTTTTGCGATCGGCAGATCAAAGAACGCAATACACTATTCCATGTATTAATGCTATTAATTCATGCAGGTGTAAGCGGAGCAATTCTCTCGACCAATACGCTGCTGTTTGTGCTGTTTTATGAAATAGAGTTAATTCCTCTCTATTTAGTCATCGCTGTTTGGGGTGGTGGACAACGTAGTTACGCAGCGATGAAGTTCTTGATCTTCACTGCTATTTCAGGAATTCTCGTTTTAGTTGGATTCCTAGCTTTAGGATGGCTAACTGCCAATCCTACTCCAGTTTTTGACTATGCGACATTACAAACTCTGTCATTACCGATTGAGATTCAAGTCACGCTCCTAGTTGTATTGCTACTCGGCTTTACGATTAAAGCTCCTTTCGTACCATTCCACACATGGCTCCCAGATGCCTATGTAGAATCGACAACCCCAACGGTAATGATGCTCGGAGGTATTGTTGCCAAATTAGGAACCTACGGTTTGTTTCGCTTTTGTGTAGGTTTATTCCCCGATGCTTGGGCTTTACTATCACCTTGGATTGCAGTTTGGGCAGGCTTAGGAATTCTCTATGGCGCAATGGTTGCGATCGCGCAAAAGGACATCAAACGCATGGTTGCCTATAGCTCCATCGGTCATATGAGCTATATTCTCCTCGCTGCTGCTGCCGCTACACCTCTAAGTATGGTCGGTGGGATCATTCAAATGGTGAGTCATGGCTTAGTGCTTGCCCTACTGTTTTATTTAGTTGGTGTGATTGAAGAGAAAGTCGGCACAAGAGATCTAGATGTTCTAAATGGCTTACTTAATCCCATACGCGGTTTACCTTCTACCAGTGCCTTACTAATCTTAGGCGGTATGGCAAGTGCAGGTATTCCTGGGTTGGTTGGATTCATTTCTGAATTCTTGATTTTTCAAGGTAGCTTTAGCAAATTCCCAATCCCCACAATCTTCTCGATTATCGGTACGGGACTTACCGCCGTTTATTTCGTGATTCTCCTCAATCGTACTTGTTTTGGCAAATTGGATAACCACACCGCTTACTACCCTAAAGTGTCAGGTATTGAGCAGTTGCCAGCGCTGATTTTGACTGCATTAATTGTGATTTTAGGTGTGCAACCATCTTGGTTAGTGCGTTGGAGCGAAGTAAGCGCAATTCAGATCATCGCTCGTGTTCCTGAAACTGCGATCGTGGCTAGTACAAGTCTCGTCAATGAAGACAGCAATCACTCAACCTATGAGAAAATAGCCTTAGCGTTTAGGAGAGATCCAAAATGATTGCCGTACCTCAGAACTATTTCTCTGCCGATGAATATTTGCGATGGGAAGAACAGCAAGAAGAAAAGCATGAGTATATCGATGGGCAAGTTTATGCGATGGCGGGAGCTAGTGAGAATCATGTTGATATCACCACTAACTTAACTGTGATACTTTCCAATCATTTGCGTGGTAAAGATTGCAAGCTGTTTCCTTCAGATATGCGCTTAAACATTGCTTCAAAAAAGATTTACTATTACCCCGATCTTTTGGTGACTTGTGATGAACGCGATCGCTTCAATAAAAAACAAAAAAATTATCCCTGTTTAATTATTGAAGTGCTATCGGAATCAACAGAGTCAAAGGATCGCGGTGTTAAGTTTGCTAATTATCAAACCATCCAATCATTACAGGAATATGTATTGATCAGCCAATGGGAACAGCGTGTGGAAGTATTTCGCCGCAGTGAGAAGTTCTGGGTACTGCAAACCTATACCGTAGGAGAATTGATCGAATTGCAAAGTATAAATCTCCAGATTTCCATTGATGCAATTTATGAAGATGTCGATTTATTAGCAGCAAGTTCAGAAGCAAGTTCAGAAGCAATTTTAGAAGCAATTTTAGATATATAAAAGGTAATCAACGATGACAGCTACTTTAACGGAAACCACAACCAAACTACCGCCTTCCACACATCCCTACGCAGAAGTCATTCATCGCCTCGAAGCAGGTGGATCGATGTTGCCTGATACGCCTGAGAATCTCATGCAGATTATCGGACTTTACAAAGCATATGCTGTACCGATGGATTTCTATTGGCGGGATTTACTATACATAGCTGAACAAGTATTTTTAGAGCCAATTCCTGCCTTTAAATATTTTCTTCCCCAAGAATATTTAGATTTGCCTAATCACTATGCTGGCGATACTGCTGATTTGCGTCTCTGGCGTGGATATGCGACAGCGCATCAGGAATTATTAGACTTCATGGATAAGGGAGAACTCAAAGCCAAAATCCCCAAGATTTTTCATCATCTCTATCACGATCGCATCAATATGGAGTTTGCGGAAGAATGTATGCGGGCAATGCTCTGGCATCGAGGCATGGGCGGTGAGTTAGAGCCTTACATGGATTCTGAAGAATATAAGCAGAATGCCGATCGCGCCATTCGGGCTTTCTTTAAAAATAACCCTGTGATGTTGGGACTATACAAGCTTTTTCCTGATATGTTCCTAGAGCAATGTCGTCAGTCAACCATGACTTCGGTTCTTGGGCTATTTTGGGAAATCATGGCTCCCGTGTTCTTTGAGATGTCGGATATTTACGATGAAGGTGGCTTTAAGGGCGTGCCCGATGCGATGGATTTCTTGGTAAATGGGATTTTTGCGATCGCAGGTCGTCCCATTTATCACCGCGTCAAGATTGGCGATGAATGGATTGATATTGTCCCCAAATCTAAGGGATTTACTTGGCTCTATGAGGCAGCTTTTCCCTATGTGGAGGCAGTGTTTTACCGCACTTCCCCATTCCGTGGCACAAAGTCCTACAATGCCCAAGCCCACGAAATTCCTAACGATCAGAATGATTTCCACTATGGGATTTTATATGCGGATAAGTTCCCCGTTGGTTCCGCAGGTATTCCGCCCACATTGCTGCATCAAGACATGTATCATTTCTTGCCACAATATCTGGTGGACTATTACAAACAGCATTGTCGCGGTGAAGATGACATGTTAATTCAGTTAGCTGTCAGTTTTCAGCGATCGATGTACAACGTTACTTCGGCTGTAATTCAGGCGGGAAGAGCGGCGTTGCTTTATCCTTTAGATGATCCTAATCCTAAACATCTTTTGGCAAATCGTCATTATTTTGAAGGGCAACTGAATCGATTCTGCAATCCTAAATATGGCATGGATAAGGCTGCCAGAATAGCAATGATTCAGGATCAGAATTATCGGTAATTATCTAAAAATATAGAGTTTAGGGCGGCGCGAAGCGCCGCCCTAAACTCTAAAAATCACAAACTAAAGGAATTAAATATGACCACAATTGTTGATATTGCTGTTAGTAACGAAGCATTTTCTACACTAGTCACCGCTGTCTCTGCTGCAAGCTTAGTGGAAGCCTTACAAAGCCTAGGTCCATTCACCGTGTTTGCGCCTACTAATGATGCTTTTGCCAAATTGCCTGATGGAACAATCACCACATTAGTCCAGAATATTCCTCAACTAGCAAGGATTTTAACCTTCCATGTTGTCTCAGGAAAATATAAAAAAGAAGATTTAATCGGTGTCAAATCGTTGATTTCTTTAGAAGGGACACAAATTGATATTGATGTCTCCGAAGAAAGCTTCGAGGCAAATAATGCCACGGTGATAGCTGCTGATATCGAAGCTGATAATGGCGTGATCCATGTAATTGATAATGTCATGCTCATGCGTCCCCACTGGTTTTACCCAATTATGGAATCAGGCAAAGTTGGTGTGGTGTAATCACAAAAAAGGGTTAAGAATCCTGTACAGCAGGATTCTTAACCCTTTTTTGTATGGAACTTTTTTCAATTCTTTATCAAAAACTTATTTATGTTTGGACAGCTATCTGAACGGCGAATGCATTTGATTCGCTGGATTTTAACGATCGCATGGCTTTTGATCATCGCGTCGTTATTCTACGATCCTTGGTCTCCTCAATTTACAGTCCCCAACCATCCTTGGAGTCCATTAAGGTTAACTGATAGTTGCATCTCTGTACAAGGTAACTGCTTAGTAGAACAACCCTACGCCCTTGGCACAACCGTATTCTGGGGAGCAGTTGTCCCTGCGGCGATCTTCATTTTGTTGGTATTTGGGCATGAGGTATGGCGGCGGATTTGTCCGCTCTCATTTTTATCGCAAATCCCTCGCGCCTTGGGTTGGCAGCGTCAATTTAAACGCGAAAATGCCAAAACTGGCAAGGTTCGCTATGAGTTAGCCAAGGTAAAGCCTGACTCTTGGTTAGGTAAAAACTATCCCTATGTGCAGTTTGGCTGGTTATTTGCGGGACTATGTGGCAGGATTTTATTTTTTAATGCCGATCGCTTAATTCTCGCTCTATGGATATTGACGACGATTGCTGCTGCGATCGCAGTTGGCTATCTCTACGGTGGCAAATCTTGGTGCAATTACTTTTGTCCGATGGCTCCTGTACAGCGCGTTTACAGTGAACCAGGGGGACTATTTAGCAGCAGTGCTCACACTAGCGATCAGTTGATTACGCAATCGATGTGTCGAACTGTAATGCCCGATGGTAAAGAGCAAAGTGCCTGTGTGGCTTGTCAAAATCCTTGTTTGGATATCGACTCTGAGCGGGTGTATTGGGATGGCTTGAGCAAGCCTGAAGAATCTTTGCTGAGATATGGTTATGTGGGTTTAGTGACTGGTTATTTTGTCTATTACTATCTCTATGCAGGTAATTGGGATTATTATTTCTCTGGTGCATGGGCAAGGCAGACGGATCAATTGGCAACCTTGTTTAGTGCAGGGTTCTATCTATTTGGGCAAGCGATTAGTATTCCCAAATTAATTGCTGTCCCTTTAACGCTGGGCGTTTTTACCGCAGTTGGGTATTTATTAGGTCGCTGGATTGAAAAAAGGATCAGGATTTACAGTGGCGATCGCCATCTCAATCTATCTAGAGAAGTCATTCGTCATCGTATTTTTACTATTTGTACATTTACAATTTTCAACTTCTTCTTTATTTTTGGCGGTCGCCCGTTAGTCGCTTTGATGCCACTTTGGGGGCAATACATCTATGATTTGGGATTAGTTCTGCTCAGTACGCTTTGGGTGTATAAAACTTGGCAGCGTAGCCCCGACCTCTATTCACGGGAGAATTTAGCCAGTCGCTTCCGTAAGCAATTAGAGAAGTTGCAACTTAATGTTTCCCAGTTTTTAGAAGGGCGATCGCTCAGCGATTTGAATACCCATGAAGTTTATATCTTGGCAAAGGTTTTGCCTAGCTTCACTAGAGAAAAGCGCCACACTGCCTATAAAGGAGTGGTGCGCGAAGCCTTGGAAGAAGGATATGTCGATTCCTCCAGCAGTTTAGAAGTCTTGCAACAATTACGCCAAGAACTCGGAATTACTGATGATGAACACCGTGAAGTACTAGAAGAACTAGGCATCGAAGATCCACAGTTGCTAAACCCTGATCATAAACGTAGTCTAGAAAATCAAATTCGCTTGACAGGCTATCGCAAATCGATGGAGCGATTGATGCTATTGCAAAAGCAACAGTTTGATAACTCTTCCGATACTTTACTTGAACAAAACTCAGCTCAAGTGCGAGCCTTACGCCGCCAATATGCGATTAATCCGCAGGAAGAAGCTTGGATTTTGGATGGCATTTCCCCCGAAACAGGAAACCTGCGTAGAGCCGAGTTTTTAGTCGCTCAGTTGCCATCTTTGATTTTCTGTTATCGCGCTTTACATCAGCCGATCATCCAAGAGCATCAGACTGTGCTGAGACTTTTGTGGGATAGCATTACTCACAAAAAGGAATTAATTATTCGCACTATTTTAGGAACTCTAGAGACTTTTCCAAATGATGCCAATGCGATCGCAATTGCTCAACAGTTAGGGCAATTAGCGCCAGCAGTTTTGGTGGAAGCCTTAGAATCTGAGAACTGGAGCGATCGCTTATCTCTAGAGATACTTCAATGTTTACATCCATCGCAGGGACAAGCAACTGTCTGCCAGATCGATTATTCGATTGAGGAGATTTTGCGATCGCTAGAGCCTTTACTGGATGATCAAAATCCTTTGATGCAAGCTGCTTGTTTGTATATCACCGCCCAACTGAATCTTGAGAAAAGCAAGGCGATCGCCCGTAATTACAGTCTGCAAACTTCGAGCTTAGTGCAGGAGACGGCTAAGATCGTACTCTCGCTGTCTGAGAGTTCCCCACCGCTCACGGCATTTCCGATGTTAGAGAAAGTAGCGCATCTCTTTAATAGCGATTTCTTCCATCGAATGCATGGTGAGACATTGGTGGGACTTGCCGATCGCGCTGAGGTGAGAGCCTTTACGACTAATGAGGTGATTACGGAAGCAGGCGATACTTGTCGTGAGTTGTTGCTGGTAATCACTGGCTCGGCGAAGATTAATTTCTATTCGCAGGGTGAGGTAGTGCGTGTTGAGCATCTTAAGTCTGGACAAACTCTAGATGAGCTAGAGGTTTTAGCCCATAGTGATTCTCAAAATACAATTATTGCTGATAGTGAGGTTACGCGAATTTTGGCGGTTCCTGTGGATGCCTTTGATGCTTTTCTAGATCGCGATCGAGATTTTGCCCGTCGTGTTTTAGAGCTAGAAAGCCGCCAACTCCAAAAATTTATGCGATCGTTCCAGTCTATATAGAGTTCTCCATAGAGCTACTCCCTTCCCAGTGAAGAATTAGCGTTGCGGCGCGAAGCGCCGCAACGCTAATTCTTGGTTTTTGATGTCTATTTCTTTGGTGGGAAGGGAGTATTTAGCTGTTTCAGATTTTTAAAAGCCCAAAATGGCATAGCTGTTTTGAGCTTTGATATAACATGGAGATCTAGATCAGGTAATGCCTGTGCTGCTCTATTGAATACTCAACCGTTAGAAAAATCTCATGAACGATCGCTTAATTCGCGCCCTCACCGCCGACGGACGAGTCCGTGTCATTGGCGTGAATATTACCCAATCCCTTAATGAGGCTCATCGCCGCCATCAGTTATCAGCGGTTGCCACGGCAGCACTTGGTCGTGCCATGAGTGCCAGCTTGTTGCTTGCTTCAAATATGAAGCAAGCTCAAGCCAGAGTCAATGTCAGAATTGCGGGTGATGGTGGACTGGGCTTAGTCTATGCCGATGCAGGATTTGATGGGACAGTACGCGGTTTTGTCACCAACCCCAAATTTGAATTACCTCCCCTTGCTGATGGTCAACAAAACGTTAGCCAAGGCATTGGGCATACAGGCTTTTTCAAAGTTATGCGCGATGTTGGATATGGTGAACCCTACAGCAGCACCGTCGAATTAATTGCGGGTGATATCGCCAATGATGTTGCATGGTACTTAGCTTCGTCTGAGCAAACTTATTCTAAGCTCATGCTTACGGAAGTAATTGAGCAAGATCGTGACGACGCTCCCGTAAAGGTTGCCGCTGGAATCTTATTGCAGATTATGCCTAAAGCCACGCTTCGGGCAGCGAAGACAGCCAACCTTTCTCAAGAAGATTTGCTGAGCCAACTGGATGCCAAAAGTGATACGCAAAAATTCATGGACTTGCTACTCCAAGGCAAAGCGATCACAGAGGTGATGACTGAGATATTTGCCGATATGCATCTCGATATTTTGCCAATGAGTAAAGATGTCACATTTAGTTGTCCTTGCTCGATGGAGCGAGTGCTAGCAGCGATGAAAATGTTTGGTGAAGAAGATTTGCGATCGATGATTGCCGAGGACAAAGGTGCAGAAGCAACTTGTCATTTCTGTGGTGAGGTTTATCATGCTACTACCGAGCAGTTAAGCAATTTAATTGCTGATTTACAGGTTGTAAATACCTAGTAGCTTGTCGAAGAAGTCCAAAATCCTTCTTGTAGGGTATGTTAGCTCAGCGTAACGCACCATCAAAGGTTGAATAGGGTGCGTTACGCTGTGGCTAACGCACCCTACGGTCATCTATCAATTCGCATAATCTTAAAAAAAACTATGACAGTTAACGCACAAATTGGCATTATTGGCGGCAGTGGACTCTACAAAATGTCGGCTCTGACTGATATTCAAGAAATTAATATTGATACTCCCTTTGGCAAAACTTCAGATGCATTTATCTATGGCAAATTGTCTGGAACTCCTGTGCTGTTTCTGGCACGACATGGGCGATCGCACCATTTGCTCCCCACAGAAGTCCCCTATCGCGCCAATATCTACGCTCTTAAAAGTTTAGGCGTGGAATATATCATTTCTGCCTCAGCAGTTGGCTCCTTACAAGAATATGCCCGACCTCTAGATATTGTCCTACCCGATCAGTTTATCGATCGCACCACTAGCCGTATCTCTACATTCTTTGGGGAAGGAGTTGTTGCCCATGTTGCCTTTGCTGAGCCAATTTGCAAATCTCTTCTCGCAGTATTAGCATCATCCGCAGAAGCAGTAGATTTAGGGCGCAACAAGGTACATAAAGGGGGAATTTATCTTTGTATGGAGGGGCCAGCTTTTTCGACTAAGGCAGAATCTCTACTCCATCGTAGTTGGGGAGCTAAGGTCATTGGCATGACTAATGTCACTGAGGCAAAGCTTGCCCGCGAGGCAGAAATTTCCTATGCCACGATCGCATTAGTCACTGATTATGACTGTTGGCATGATGATCATGAAAGTGTAACTGTGGAGATGATCATCCAAAATTTACATAAAAATGCGGTCAATGCACAAACCGTAATTCAAAACGCTGTAGCAAAAATTGCGGCTAATCCCCCAAGATCTGAAGCGCATCATGCTTTGAAAACTTCGATCTTGACGGATTTGAGTAAGGTGTCTGACGCAAGTCGCGATCGCTTAAAAGTGATTTTGCAAAAGTACCTGTAAAGCTTGACAACGATAAATTTTATGAGCGAATCAATTAAAGCAACTCGTGCAATTATAGCGATCGGGAGTTTATCTGTTGAAGCCTTTATGCTACCCGATGGTAGTTATCGGATGTCTCTCAGTCAAGCTGCTGAATGAATGTATTGGCAAACCTGCCAGAGGCACTTTCGATTTTTTGCAATCAAAAGTGTTTAAACGCTTACTAGGAGAGGTGCAAGGCACTTTCGACTTTTTGCCTAGCGACTTTCCTGATGACTATAAACCAGAAAACTTTATTGTTGAAATTGGTGACGGCAGTTCGCAAGGTCAGACCCGAATTCGAGGATTACCTTTAGAATTAGTTGTACTTTATTGGTCTTGGGAAAGCTTTCGCGGTAATCGTTTGGCATTAATGATGACAGTGACTCTAACCACTGAATCTTTAGAACGCCGTTTTGATAATGCTTTTGGGATCACACGTACTGAGCAGGAAAGAAATGCTCGCTTATCTCAAATAAATCAGCAATTAGAAAAGGCTCTAGCTGTTTTGGGTGAAGGCTTTGCGCTAGATGATGATGTCCGTCGTGAGCGCGATTATTTTGAGTCCGTGCTTAAACAAAATGGTATTGATCCTTATAGTTTACCTAGTAGCGATCATCCAAATTAAAAACAAAAAAAGCCTCGCAAAGCGAGGCTTTTTTATTAGAGATACTTTTTTAAGAGCCAAGTCCTTTGACTGTATCAAAGAAGAAACGGGCATTGTCTTCAGGAGTGGTTGGCAAAATGCCATGTCCGAGGTTCATGATATGTCCCTTGTTTCCAGCTTTAGCGACAACTTCGAGAATGCGTTCGCGAATATAGCTTTGCTCTGCAAATAAAACGCAAGGATCGAGATTGCCTTGTACAGGAACGTGATGACCAATGCGATCGCGCGCGTCTGCCATATCAACTGTCCAGTCAACACTGACAATATCCACACCAGACTTAGGCATTAGGTCTAGGACACCCGCGCTACCACTAATGTAAAGGATCAGTGGGGTATCGGGATACTTAGCCTTGACCTTATCGACAACCATCTTTTGGTAAGGCAGTGCAAAAGTTTTATAGTCAGTTGGGCAAAGATGTCCTGCCCAAGAGTCGAACATTTGGACGACTTGAGTCCCACACTCGATCTGGTGGATCACATAAGTACCGACCATTTCGGCAATTTTAGTCAAAAAGCTATGGATGATTGCTGGTTCTTTATATGCCAAAGCTTTGATTACAGAATAATCCTTAGAGCCTTTGCCTTCAACTGAATAGGCGGCTAATGTCCAAGGTGCACCCACGAAGCCAAGAATAGTTGCTTGATCTTTAACTTCTTCTTTGATCGCACTTAAAATCTTGCGAATAAAGGGAACGGCGGTGTCGGGATCAAATTCGGTGAGAGCGTCTACTTGAGCTTGAGTCCGAATTGGCGACTCGATAATTGGACCACGGCTTTCGATGATGTCAAAGTTAATGCCGATACCTGTAAGTGGAGTGAGGATATCGGAGAACATAATCACGCCATCGGGTTGAAAAGCGCGAAATGGTTGCAAAGAAATTTCGGCGGCGAGTTCAGGGATTTCCGATCGCTCTCTAAACGTTGGATATTTGTCGCGCAAATCACGATACACCTTCATGTATCTTCCTGCTTGGCGCATCATCCATACTGGTGGACGATCCAGTACTTCACCTCTTGCTGCCCTTAGCAAGCGATCATTTCCTCCCATAATCAACTCTTTCCTGTGTTTTTAAACTTTTTTATGATTGTGCCTTTGAATTATAGAACGTGACGTACCAGACACCAATAAAGACAAGTGGGGCACTTGTCGCCCCGATGGTTATTCGTCATTGCCAAATCCTAGAGATAGCCATCGGTTCATGTCCAAATTTAGGCTTTATTTAACCTCTGATCGCGATTTGATTACTTATACTTTCTTTAAGATATGTTATTAATACTTAAGCTATGAAAATCAAGAATCAGTTTTTTGGTAGCGCGACGAAGCCGCGCTACCAAAAAACTAATTCTTGATTAAACCTTACTAAGTAAAAGTTTTGGCTAAATAATGGCTAGGTTTAAAAACAGTGATTAATGAAGGGGCAAATTTGACAAAGGATACTGATGTGGTTGCAGATACGACATCAGAGCAAGCCTTGCAATCGTCTGAGGCAAAGTCGTCTCTAAAAACTGGCATAGCGATCGCTGTCACTTTTGTTATCGTCGCGATCGCAATTATCTTCTGGATATTGAGACCGCCAATCGATCAGTATACTCAATCAGTTTTAAATCTATCAGGAGATCCCGTGCAGGGACGTTCGATTTTTGTGATGAACTGTGTGGCTTGTCATGGGCAATGGGCTAATGGCAAAGTGGGCCCGAATCTGCATGGTGTATCCGATCGTAAGTCTGATGCACGTATAGTTAAGCAAGTTGTAAGTGGTGAAACTCCACCAATGCCGCAGTTTCAGCCAAGTCCGCAGGATATGGCAGATTTATTAAGTTATCTCAAGCAGCTATAAAAAAGGGGCGCTTTGCGCCCCTTTTTTATAGCTTTTATAGTTGTATTTTCAGCAATTCCCCAATCCCCTTTTCGGCGACATCTAGCATTTGGTTAAGCTGCGATCGCGAGAATGTATCAGATTCGCCAGTGCCTTGCACCTCGATCAATTTCCCTGTGCTGTCCATGACCACATTGAGATCAACGCTTACAGCAACGTCTTCTTTGTAATCTAGATCCAAGATTGGCAAACCATCTAACAAACCAACCGATACAGCCGCTACTGCTTTCTTAATAGGAGATCTGGTGATTTTGCCTTCACTGAGTAGGCGATCGCAGGCTGCTTTTAAAGCCACAAATCCACCTGTGATCCCACCTGTGCGTGTGCCACCATCGGCTTGCAGCACATCAATATCCACGGTAAATGTATAATTTGCGATCGCGGTCATATCTAACGCAGCTCTGAGACTGCGACCGATCAATCTTTGAATTTCTTGAGTGCGTCCTGATAGTTTCATAAATTCACGCTGTTGACGCGGAATTGTTGACGCAGGCATCATCCGATATTCGGCAGTCAGCCAACCTTGATTACTACCAGTGAGAAATTTGGGTACGCCTTCTTCGATGCTAACGGTACAGATCAGTTGGGTATCACCAAATTTTGCCAATACTGAACCCGCAGGTGCTTTGGTAAAGTGCCTCTGCAACTGCACAGGACGCAGTTGATCCCAAGCTCTCCCGTCAGGACGTTGGATAATCGGTAAATCACTCATGATCACGGTTTGACTGTTTGTAAAATCTATCCAATCATATCGTAAGCAGTTGCTTCTATCGGTTGTGTCGTCCTAAAAAGGCATTGCTTTATTCTTCAACAGCCTTCTGGATATTTGCCTACAGCTTTGCCTTTTTAGGACGACCCGATTTTGTGGATGACGGAATCTCAAATAGATAGAACTTTGCGATCGCTTTATTTTGGGAATTCTTTGCCCTTAACCTTGCAATGTAGGGACAAATTAAAGGAAAATGGAAAAAGGGAAAATTTGGTAGATACTGTCTTGAGTATCAAAAAGTCAAGAGGGAATTTGGACAAAATTAGGATCGAAAGAACGCTGAGACTTGAGAACGCCAAAGACCTGTCGTAACAGCTTGTGCATGACAGCACCAATGACAGACATTTTAGATTTACCCTTAGCCGTAAGGCGATCGCAGAAAGCAGCAATCGGCGAATTATAACGACGAGCCACAATCGCAGGCATAAACAAAGCCTTACGCAAACGGGAATTACCAATTTTCGATAAACGTGGTTTACCATGAATCGAAGAACCAGAAGAGAACTCACGGGGAGTTAAACCCGCAAAAGCAGCTAATTGATCGGCAGTATCAAAAGCAGAAATATCACGAATTTCCGCCAGTAATACAGTTGCGGTCAGTTCAGCAATACCAGGAATGGAAGTCAACAAATCCCGTTGAGATTTCAAATGAGGATATTGATCAAAGTGCTGACGTATCAATTTCTTGGTCATCTCAATTTGCTCTTTGAGAAAATCAATGTGAGAGTTAATTGCTTCAACCAAAATTGGGTCAGCCGTAGCAAGACGATTCTGCTCTTGCTGCTGCATAGCAGTTAAGCTATCTAAACGATGTACCAATGCTTGGAGTTGCTCAATTTCTAATGCTGGTGGTGTCCATGGTGCAGGTTTTAAGGCAGCACAAAATCTAGCAATAACTTTGGCATCAGCACGGTCTGTTTTTGTGCGACTTAACTCACTCTTGCCAAAGGCTTTGGGGCGTGATGGATTAACGATACTTACTTTGTACCCTAATCCTACTAAGAATCTAGCTAAAGCATTGCCGTAAGTGCTGGTGGCTTCCATGCAGCCATGTAAATTTGTGATACTTTGAAGGTTGAGCCATTCTTGTAATTCAGCAAATCCTTCAGGATTATTGGCAAATACTTTGTTCTTGATTTTGGCGTTACCTTGAATTAGTGCAACATCAAATTTGGCTTTGCTGATGTCTATTCCTAAAACATCATATACTTCATTATTATTGTTCATTGGGGGTTGCAGTCCTCTTGCTAGATTTGTCTATCAAGCAATCAGTGGTATTGAACTATCCTTGTGAATGCAGGTTTACCCATGGGGCGACCTCTGATACTGTCCAGTTTTTACTTGTTTCCACTGTTAGAGCAGAGACGACTCTATCTACGTTACGGGCTTGGTGTCCCTAGGGGCAGAACGAGTTTATCTCTGCTTTTGCTTTTTTGGAGTTTAGCAAAGATGTTATCCTTTAACTTTCCTCCTAGATACAAGGGGCAGAGCATTCCCGAAGCGATTTATAAAATTTGGGGACAACTTTCCTTCGGGAATGCTCTGCCCAAAACCTCACAACGCAGGGACAATTTATCGGTGAAAGCGGAGAGGGCGTAGCATTTGCGGATTGGAGTTATCTGTTGGTGTTCAAGATTGTGGTGCAAATGCTACGCCCCTAAGGGACTTTCCAAAAGTTGTCTGTCGCTTTCAGAAACATTAGGGTTATTGGTAAGGTAAGGACGTAGCCAATCGCAGGCTTCAGAAATCGCTAACTCTGGATCGACATCCCATAACTTGATCGTGTTGTCCCCACTTCCAGAAGCAATGGTTTTGCCATCGGGTGAGAAGGCAACGCTCAAAATCCTATCACTATGCCCAGATAGAGTCCGCAGTTCTTTACCTTCCAGATTCCATAATTTGATCGTGTTGTCAAAACTTCCAGAAGCAATGGTTTTGCCATCAGGTGAGAAGGCAACACTCGCAACCCCATCGCTATGCCCAGATAGAGTCCGCAGTTCTTTACCTTCCAGATTCCATAATTTGATCGTCTTGTTACGACCGCCAGAAGCAATAGTTTTGCCATCAGGTGCAGAGGCAATGCTCAAAATCCCATTGCTATGCCCCGATAGAGTCCGCAGTTCTCTCCCCTCCAGATTCCATAATTTGATCGTGTTGTCATTACTGCTAGAAACAATGATTTTGCCATCAGGAAAGTAGGAAACGCTCAAAACCCCATCGCTATGCTCCGATAGAGTTCGCAGTTCTTTACCTTCCAGATTCCATAATTTGATCGTGTTGTCATGACTTCCAGAAGCAATGGTTTTGCCATCAGGTGAGAAGGAAATGCTCGTAACCTCTTTGCTATGACCCGATAGAGTCCGCAGTTCTTTACCTTCCAGATTCCATAATTTGATCGTCTTGTCATTACTTGCAGAAGCAATGGTTTTGCCATCGGTCGAAAAGGCAACGCTCCAAACCCAATTGCTATGACCCGATAGAGTCCGCAGTTCTTTACCTTCCAGATTCCATAATTTGATTGTGTTGTCACGACTGCCAGAAGCAATGGTTTTGCCATCGGTCGAAAAGGCAACGCTCCAAACCCAATTGCTATGCCCTGATAGAGTCCGCAGTTCTTTACCTTCCAGATTCCATAATTTGATTGTGTTATCATAACTGCCAGAAGCAATGGTTTTGCCATCGGTCGAAAAGACAACACTCACAACTCCATTGCTATGACCTGATAGTGTTTTCATTCTTTTTCCTTCCAGATTCCATAATTTGATCGTGTTGTCATAACTGCTAGAAGCAATAGTTTTGCCATCGGTCGAAAAAGCAACGCTCATAACCCCATTGCTATGACCTGATAGCGTCCGCAGTTTTTTACCTTCCAGATTCCATAATTTGATCGTGTTGTCACGACTACCAGAAGCAATGGTTTTGCCATCGGTCGAAAAGGCAACACTCATAACCCAACCGCTATGCCCCGTGAGGGTACGCAGTTCTTTACCTTCCAGATTCCATAATTTGATCGTGTTGTCACAACTGCCAGAAGCAATGGTTCTGCCATCAGGTGAGAAAGCAATACTAAAAACGCTATTGATGTGTCCCGATAGAGTCCGCAGTTCTTTACCTTCCAGATTCCATAATTTGATCGTGTTGTCACAACTGCCAGAAGCAATGATTTTGCCATCGGTCGAAAAGGCAACACTCATAACCCAACCGCTATGCCCTGTGATGGTAAGCAGTTCCTTACCTTCCAGATTCCATAATTTGATCGTGTTGTCAAAACTGCCAGAAGCAATAGTTTTGCCATTTGGTGAGAAGGCAACGCTCCTAACCACGTTGCTATGCCTTTCTAAGCGGTTAGATTCATGGATATTATAAACAACGTCCCAAAGCCGCCCGAAGGTTCTGCCTTGAGTGTAATTAGGAACGATTTTATGAATATCAAGCTCGAAGATCCGCTTCACGGCTCTCACACCTGCAATCATCGCTTCTAACTCTTTATGCGCCAGCCAGTAAGCCTCGCAGGAGATGCTCATCGCTTCTATTTCCGCAATTTCCGCCCGTTTCAGTTCCTGATCCTTTTCTGCAAGCGCTATCTGCAACTGTGCCCTTGTTAGTCTTAGCTCTTTTTCTACCCCAAATTCATACTTCTTGCGAATAAAGCTCACCAAATAATCATGAATTAATTGAAAACGGTCATCAGGCGAACTACTCACCCGAAAAGCAAGCCCAGAGCCAACGAGAACCGCTAGTACCAGCGAGAGATTTTCTGCTTCGTTGAGAGGCTCGATCCCCCTGCCTTCGGCATCCCCCTTAAAAAGGGGGACTGAGTTATCTACACTGCCTAAAGAATCCAAAGCCCCCCTTTGCAAGGGGGGTAGGGGGGATCTAACCTCTAAACTCTCACTAGAATCCACCCCCAACAACTCACTCGCAAGTTCCGCTTGCGTCTTTTGTGGACGCTTCTCCTCATTCCCCGTCAACGCATGCAACACCCTCTCCGCCAAAACCTGATTCGCCACCCCACAGTCCCGCACCACATTCTCCAACCACCGCTCCACCAAAACCTCACTCGGCTTACGTCCCTTATTCTCAGCAGCATTACCCGTCAGAGCCAGATATTGCTGAAGAGTAGAAATAGGCGGATTCTCCGACTCCAACTGCGCCCCCACCACCTGCAACTCAATTGGCAAAATCCGCAACTGCTCACCACTCAAATCCGTCACAAGACGATCGATCAACTCAGGCTCTAAACGTAACTGCGATCGCCTAGTCAAAGTCTCGATCACCTGCCGCGCCTGAACCTGCGTAAAATCCCCCAAATAGTACCGCACCTGCTTACCGAGAATATCATTCTCCACTTTTTCCAAATCCACAGCCCGATCGCATTCCAACAAATAATGCAGATAGTCCTCCCGCAGCGACAACACCACCCGCACAAAATCCGTATGCAAGCAAGCCTTGAGGAACTTATAAAACGGCAGGCGATCGCGAAAATCTTCCTTCTTAAAAAAGAAATCCTCAAACTGATCGAATATTAAAACTGTCAAATAATTCTCATCAATATTGTGCTTGAAATGCTGAATCGGATCGAGATCGGGACGGCGATCGCCAAAATACTTTTGTAACTTGCGTTTGACTTCCGCACTCCAATCTTTATAATTTTTGATTGCAAAAACTAAAACCTTCCTCCCATCAATTGTTCCCTTTGTGCGTAACGCAGGAACCAAGCCACCACTAAGGATCGAACTTTTCCCCGCCCCTGAATCACCATGAATCACCGTCAAGGGAAATCTCGCCTGACCAATGCGATCGGCTAAGTTCTGCACATCTGGCATTCGACCTGAAGCCTCAATCTCTTGAGCAATGCCATCATTCTTAAACGATACAGAAGCATACATATCAGGATTACTGGCTTCCCTTTTAGGATTTAGCGTTCCTGCCCCAATAAAGGCACGTAGCCCATATTGCTGCTCCACCGATCGCTGATGTTGCTTCGTTTCAAAGGCTTCGAGATATAGTCCTGCCGATGTATAGAGCGATCGCAATTCCTCCAAGACTGCCACATATACCCTAGCGTCATACTGATGTCGCCAGCGATCGCGTACCCCTTCTAATCTAGCGATCGCACCTTGTCTGTCATCCATTCCTGCTAAGGCTTTGGCTAGCCAAAGCTCATATTTTCCATAGATATAGCGTTCTGAAAATGGTAGATTTGGGAGTTTGAGAGATTCCGCATCCTGATAGAGAGCCAGTGCTGACTCGGCAAACTGTTTTGCAGATGCATAGTCAGCATTAACTAGTCTGACTGCGGCAAGAATACCGCGATCGCTAGCCTCTCGTAATTGATTGGGATAAGTCTGATGTAGTACTAATGCCTCATTAGCAAGGGATTCTAGTTCCTCCCACAAGTTATCATTTACTTGATTGTGATGCGATAGGGTAGAGAATTCTAAACTTGCTAGCTCTTCTACCGTTACTGTCAAAAAATTAATATATTCGGCAACGAGATCCCAGCGTTCTATTTGTCGAAAAATGGTGATACTTTGCGTAAAATATTGCTGCGATGTCCGATAAAATGGCTCTTTATTGAAGCGACTACGAAAAGCGATCGCGCGATCGCACATCCCTAACTGCAATAGGCAAATTGCTTGTTTAAGCTGATTTCCACCTTTCCAAAATCCTAAACTCTTTTGAAACAGTTCCTTTGCCTGATTTATTTGCGATTCCGTAAAAGCAATACAACCAAAAGCAAAATCGAGATTTGCCATCAGTTCTAGATCGATAATACTTTCTGTTTCTAATTCTGTCACCGCAGTTCTTAGTTCAAACTGTTGTAAACCACTTGCGATCGCAGTTTGTAGCGATTTACGATTGCTAAGATTCAGAAAAAGCTCAAACATCTCCTCCGTTGACTCTTGGAGCAGTATCTTTAGTTCGTCTGTCTCAAGCTGAAACTCGATCGCCCCTGCTGTCGTCCAGTTCGCCAGATCGCTCGCCTCTCGGGTCAAAATATCCTGAGTGCGATCGTTCAGCCACAGTAGCATCGGAAATTCTAAACAATTAGCAAATTCCTCGCGTACTCGATTCGCCGATTTCAAAACCACTTCGATTTCCGTAACCGCATCCAATCCCAAAACCATTAATACCTTGGGCTTCTGCTCGGCTGGCAATTGATTCACCTCTCCCATCAATACCTGAATCGGTGCAAGTAAAGTCTTAGCATCAGGTTTCAGTTCAAGTATGGCGATCGCAGTTTCTGGTAAGTTGTTTTCTGCTAATTGCGATCGCAAGTCCTGCAATACGCGCTCCTGCAATACGCGATAGTTACACAAAGCGATCGACAATGAAAATCCCTGCGATCGCGTCACAATTCTCGTCAATCGACGTAATGCATCGCGATTATTATCTGCAATTATTTCGGTGCGATCGCTCATCGAACTTTCCTCTAATCATCCAAAATTGGATTTACATCAAACCAACTATCACCTTGATATTCATACTCAAACACAAACTGGCTCTTGATCAGCGTCTGATACTCTGACTCACCTCTTACCTTCTTATCCTGTTTTACTTTCGCAATTAGTTCCCATTCATCTTCAGTAATTGTTTTGATTTTATTATTCCGCTCCTTAGCGATGATACTCTCGACCAACTTAGACGTAATCGGTGGATCGTCCTGCTCTAGGCAACCATATAGCAGTCGAAATAAATTACGAACATGACCACCACTAGCTTGACATAAGCGATCGAGAGTTTGAGGTGAATCAAATACTTTGTTCACAAATTCACTATTAATTCGTTGGACGGAATTAACCTTTGGGAATGCCCTCGCCATCACAATTTGTCTGAGTAGCGCCATTCCTGCCTCACACTCACTGCCGTCCTTTAATCTTGCAGGAACCATTGGCAAAGTCTTAATATCGGTTCCAAATCGACTCGTCACGATCGCAGCATCATTAGAAAAAGTTAGCAACAATGGAACCGTATAAACTACATGGCAATCCAAACCCCGCAACTGATCGCCCCGTTCGACAAATAAATATCCCGCCCTTGACTGTTCTTTAAGATCGATGCGGTTTTCAATGCGATCGAGATTATCCACAATCACTACTAAGCCTTTCTTGCCAGCAGCTTGCAGTCTTTCCTTTGCAGGAGCCAGTAACTCCTTATTAATGGAAGTAATAATGCTATTGGTGCGTGATTCCAATCTTTCGCGCATTTGCCGACGCAATGACGGGCTATTCTTGGCTTGAGCCGTAATCTCGGCAATCCCCACTGACAGCTTAAAGTTTGCACTCAGATCGAGCTTGGTTTGCAAAATATCCTTCAGTTCGCCAAACAATTTCTTGAAATATTCTGGGATGATATTGATCCCTTCCTTTTCCAACCCATTACTGAGTTGTCCTGCGATCGCTAACAAAATATCGCTCGCATCGACATCACTCAGTTCTAACTGGCGATCGCATTCAAAATAAGCGACATGAAACTTTTTCTCGGTCAGTTCATGCTTCAGCCGCAAAAGCTCTGTCGATTTGCCGCAGCCGATATGTCCTGTAAATAACTGACAGGTTGACTCATCGGGTGAAATCCTCACAATCTTACGAGATAAACTTTCAATTAACTTTTCACCCCGCACCGTTGAGAGATCAACATAATAGCTGCGATCCTCTTCATTACTAGAATCAAGAGGATGCGTCGGGTTGCAAGCCTTATAAAATCGCGAAAGTTCAAGATCCATAGTCGGATTTTAGGATGAGGATGAGCCATATCAAATGCCGCCTATCCTAATATAGCGGATGCAATACCAATTCACGAAAGCGTGCTAACACTTTTGCGAATTAAAAACCAAACCCAGTAAGGGTTTTAAAAGTACCAAATGACAAAGCCATTTTGTGTTTTTGTCTAAACCAGCCTATGAAAAATCGCCAATCCCCATAGATGTTAGGACTTACGCAAATAAACCAAGAACTCAAGTTCTTGGCTCAAAGCTCAAGTCCACTGAAGTGGACTACAGAATAGTTTAAATTAACCCGTTTCAACGGGTTTGAGCTTTTAGCCCGCACTTGAGTGCAGGGCTATGTAAGTCCTAATGTTATACTTTTACTTCAGCTTTCGGTTTTAGTGAGGAGCAGTCACTAAAAGTAATGGGGAAAGATTGGTGCAAATCCAACGCTGTCCCGCAACTGTGATTTTCTGTTGATCAGCAGAAAGAGTCAGAACGCCCGCCGAAGCTCATTTCAAATCCATAAATCTACATCTACGAGGTAATAGATGAAGTTAAAAGATAGCGACTGGCAAGGCAATTTTGGCTATTGGCAAAAAAGCTTTATTCACGCAAACCTAATGATGATCGGCTATTCGGCATGGCAAGGCTTTTTGCAGAATGGTCGAGGAGTCGTAGTTTGTGATATTGATCGCAGTGCGATCGCTCCCAGTAACACAGGCTTAGAAGTTACTCCATTTAAATCCCAATTTATTGCTGAACAAGAATTAATCACTTCAATTCAAGCTTTTTCTCTCGATCAAGAATTGATCACAGTTCTTGTACATGCAGTTGGTAACTACGCCCCAGCCCAAGAACTTGTTCTGCTCATGAAAATGGAACAGCATCTCGAAATAAATCTATTCCAAAATCTAAAAATCTTTCCACCCGACTGTTACGAGCAAGTCAGCCGCCGTTGGGAAGAGTTTCAACCTTCCTTAGAAACATACATTAGATAATACTTACCCCACCCTAGCCCTCCCCTTGCAAAAGGGAGGGAACAAGAATTTAGTAGGGTGGGTATTGCCCACCTTACTAATTCATCAACTCGCTTAAAAAACTATTTCTCTTTTTGAGAAACTCATCTAATAAATCGTAATAGTTTTCAGAAACTGCTTGTTGTACAGATGGTCTTTCCAACAAGGCTTTGCGCCAAGCATTAATCTTGGGAGTCCGATCGCTAAAGCCAAAATTTTGATAGCGATCAAAGGTGACAAAGTATCGGAAGATGGGCGCATAGACTGCATCGATCAGTGAAAACTTTTCACCAGCAAAAAATGGAGATGCATCTAATTGAGCTTCGAGGATTTCTAGATTTGCGATTAGATCCAAACGTTTTGTTTCAAAAGTCTCTTGGTCTTTAGCCGCATAGAATCCCGCAATTTTTGCAAGTAGATTTGATCCAAACTCAATCCAAGAGCGATGTTTAGCTTTTGTTAAAGGATCTAGTGGATGTAGAGAATTTGGGGTGATTTCATCAAGATATTCACAAATTACAGCAGATTCAAATAGGACTTCGCCATCAACGAGTAGAAGAGGAACTTTGCCGAGTGGCGAAATTTTAAGAAACCAGTCTGGTTTATTGCCAAGGTCAATATATTCGCGATCGCAAGGTATTTGCTTTTCGATGACGGTGATTAGCGATCGCTGTACATAGGGACAAAGAATATGGCTAATCAGTTTGAGTTTAGGCAACATGACAAGAGTGTTATTAATATTTGAATATAGTTGCATTTGCATTAATTGCAATTGCAACTAATATTAATTTAGCATATTTAATTGCAATTGCAACGATTTTTTCTCATACTGTTAACATGTCAACTAATTTAGCCTTAGATCCTTTACGAAATTTAGCTTGGCGATCGCTTTTGACCGTCCATAGCAAGTTGCTTGATCGCATTGCCGAAAAAATCACTCAAGCCGAGCTGCCGCCGTTGGAATGGTATGACGTAATGCTCACACTAAAAGAAGCTCCTGATTACTCCTTGCGATTGAGTGAGTTAGCTGAAAAAGTTCTATTAAGTCGCAGCAATCTAACCCGCCTTGTTGATCGCCTTGAAAATGCAGGCTTTCTCTATCGCAAGTCCTGTCCCAATGATCGACGGGGAACTTATGCTGTCTTAACAGAATCAGGTCTAGCAATGCAACAAAAAATGTGGATAGTTTATGCAGAGGGGATTTCCGAGTATTTTGCTAGCCACATCTCAGATGATGAAGCGAGAACCTTACAGCAAATCTGCGATCGGTTATTAAGTAAATTAGCATAATTAAAAACCCGAACATCTGTACCGTCCGCGTAGCGGGCGGTACAGATGTTCGGGTTTTTAATTTAACTTTGCTTAGCTACTTATCCCAATTCCCGAAAGTGTGGCTAAACTCTCTCGTAATAAATTCAAAACCAAAAGAGAATTGCGGCGCTTTGCGCCGCAACTCTCTTTTGGTTTTTGCAATAAAAAACCCTACCAAAAGGTAGGGTCGAATAATCGTTTTTACTTTATCTCAAACATTTTGATTAGGAACGGTCATTGCTTATACGTTAGCAAGCCACCAAACCAACCCATGCCCCGTAGAAAACTCAAGGATTAGCAAAGATACAAAACCAATCATCGCCAATCTTCCATTCAACAATTCTGCGTAAGGTGTAAAACCAGCTTTTTGGGTTTCTTCAACATACATCTTAGGCTCAACTGCGAAATTGTTGAGAACACCGCGCTCATCGACTCTATAACTGTTGCTCATTGCTTTGTCCTATGTGTGAATTCCTTATGTAAAGAAATATAACAAAGTGTTTCAAAGTGTGAATCTAGCTAAAGGTATGCTTAGAAGCTTTACTTTGCCTATACAAAGAGGTATGCCAAGAATAAATGGTGCAGGGCAAAGCCCTGCACCATTTATTCTTGGCTTGGAAGCTAGTAGTCAAGTCAAAATCCAAGAATTTATTGGCGGTGCTTTGCACCGCCAATAAATTCTTGGGTTCACGATTTTTGAATTGTATTTACCACACGACGGCGAGTTTCTAAGATCTGGCTTATTTCACGGGCAAAACTAGGCTGGCGATCGATCATTTGATTAACAGCATTAGCAGACAGCATCATCACTTCTAAATCCTCGATCGCAGTTACTGATATCGGACTAAGCTCACCAGAAAAAAGCGTCATCTCACCAAAAAACTCGCCAGTCTTGATTGTTAATAGCTCATGTTCGATATGCTCGCGATCGCTGACGGACATGATCGCCGTACCAGCGATCACAATATACAGCGCATTATTGTTGACTCCTTGCCAGATTACTTTCTCACCCGCGCCAAAATGTTGTAAATCAATACCATCGGCAACAGAATCAGGGTTTTGTAATGGTACAAAGGCAGGTACAGATTGCAGGCTTTCAGTAAATTTTTTGGTAGTTCCCTTAGCCTGTAAGGTTGGCCCATTGAAATGATAAAGAGTCCGAATGGGAAAAGGAATTGTCAGGTTGTTACGTTGGGCGGCATACCAGATCCGACTCATAAAGCGATCGCGAATACTTTCAATATTGCTATAGTCATCGATAAAAAATTTTACTTCGTAGGTAATCGCAAAGTCATCGTAGGAAATGGTAAAAATCTCTGGCTCTGGGTCTTTTAAAATGCCTTCTGTCTCCAGAGCCGTAGTCAATAGGACATGTTTTGCTAAATTGGGCGGATCATTATAGGAAAACCCATGACGAATTCGTTCTGCATGAATAGGGATTGGACGGCTAAAGTTGCGAATAATCGCATTGCCAATCAGCTTGTGGGGAATAATCACCATTTCGCGCTCGAAGGTTTGCAACCGCACGGCTCGCCAATTGATATCTATCACCTGTCCCGTCAAATCATCGACTTCCAGCCAATCACCAACAGAAAATGGCCGCTCAAATATCAATGCAATACCTGACATGACACTGCCGAGAGTATCTTGAAGTGCTAAACCAATCACAATCGAGCTAACGCCTAAGGCTGTGACTAATCCTGCGAGATCAGCATTCCAGACCTTCGCAAGGACGATCGCTACTCCCAAAAGTACTAAAAACAATCGAAATAAATCAATTAAGAGTTTAGGAACTCGCGCCCGCCAAGTATCAGCTTTTGCTTGCTCAAAAATGATCGCATTCAGTAACGATAAAGCCGCGTGCAGTACACAAATCCAAAATAGAGTTTGGACACTTTTAACAATGTCATCATCAGCAGGACGTTGCAACACATACTGAATAAACAGCATGAACGCGAGCATTGGTAGTACCAAGTTTCGCACTACTTGTAATGTGGCTGCAAGGGGGCGGCGGCGGTGTTGTAGGCGATAGATGACTTCGCCCAGAATAATTACTGACAGAGCCAATCCGACAATTAAAGCGATCGCCGAAATAAATAAATGATTGGTACTAGGTTGCAACATGTTGAGATTTCCAATTGAAGTTAAGAACATGGATTTGTCATGTTTTTAACTTGGTTTAATTTTGATCGTGCTTTTGAGATGCCACGCTTCCAAAATAACTTCCCCATCCTCGATTTTGGTGGCTAGTGGCGCAAACTCGTAGAGGTCACATAGACGATTGTAAATATCTCGAGAAACTAAAATTGCACCTTCAGGACAGGCGGACTTTAAAGCGCTAGCAATATTAATCGTGTCGCCCCAAACATCATAGATAAATTTATTTCTGCCAACGATGCCTGCAACGATATCGCCTGAGTTAATCCCTAAGCTGATATTCAATTTGAATCCACGCTCTTGGCTAAACCTCCGCACGATCGCTTGCATTTCTAGCGCAAAATCAATCGCTCGTTTATCATGGTCGAGATAGGGAACCGACAGACCACAGACTGCCATATAGCTGTCACCAATGGTTTTGATTTTTTCCATGCCAAAGCGATCGGCGGTTTCATCAAAACTAGTGACTAGATCGTTGAGAATGCTGACAATTTCGTAAGCTGTAAGAGAATCTGACAACTTCGAGAAGCCCGTCAAATCAGAAAATAGCACCGTCACATTAGAAGCACTTTCGGCAATATTCTTTTCACCTTGTTTTAGACGTTTAGCGATCGCCGCAGGAAAGATGCTTAGCAACAATTGCTCATTTTCGCGATTTTTTTCTTCGACTAATTCGGTCTGATCGTGCAAACTCGACACCATTAAATTAAAAGATTGCGCGAGTTCTCCAAATTCATCTTCAGTTTCTAAAACTGCGATCGCATCCAATTGCCCCGCAGCCACTTTACGAGCGCTGGTAATTAATTGATTAATCGGCTTCACAAATAAAGAAGCCATCACCATTGCCAATAAAATTACTAACAACATTAGCAAAGTTGCCGAAATTACTAACTGTCTTTCAAAATCATAAATCGGAGCATAGGCTTCTGCTAAATCTATTTCTGAGAGAATTGCCCATTTTAATCCTTCTATTTGTAACAGCGAGTAAGAACTCAGGACAGGAATATCACGATAATCACGGATAATTTTAATATCTTGCTTACCCATCATCGCTTCCTCAACAGCAGTAGTCTTGACAGCTTGAGCCAAAACCGAGGTCTTGTATTGGCGAATCCGATTAATTGTTTCGTTATTTACCCCTAAAGCAACTAGAGTTTTTAAGTATTCTTCAGGTGTTTCAATCAAAAATCGCGAAACCGATCGCATTAAGTAATCTGGCCCAACTAGATAGGTTTCACCACTTTTGCCTAAGCCATCAGCTTCCCATTTGCGATTACCTGTCATCACATTATTAATCTCATCAACAGGTACTTGAATCGCGAGAACGCCGATAAATTTATCTTGATTATAAATAGGAGCGGCAATAAAAGCGGCTGGAGCACCATAGGAAGGAGCGTAAGACTCCAGATCGATAATCCGCGCATAGTCTTTTTCTTTAGAACGGCGTACTGAGGCAAATAGACGGGCAAGATTGCTTTCGTTGTAAGCACCAACAGTGAGACTAGAAGCAAAATCTGTCTCTTTGTAAACTGTATAAACTATTCTGCCATCAGGATCAATTAGGAACAAATCATAGTAACCAAATTTCTCAATAATATTCCGAAAGATCGGATGATAACGACCGTGGAGGCGACTATATTCACTACTATCATTGGCTTTGTCTAAGAGATGCTTTTTGCCAATAGGATTAGAATTATTGGCGATGTAATGATATTGCAGATAATTACTCGCGATCGCTTCAGGTAAAAATGAATTCAGAACAGGAGAACCTTGCTCTGTTTGCGCTAACTTGGGCAGAAATTCGTTTTGATAATATGCAGTAAGTTTTGACGATGCATCGACTGGTAATGGCACAGTTTCAAGCTGTCGGTATGCATTCGTAAATTCGGCGATCGCTATTCCCACTGAAGGATCATTACTCAGCGTTTGAATATGATTGCGAATTGTTTTGAAATAGGATTCGATTTGATAAGCCTTAGAAGCCCGCACACTGGTTAACTGATTAAATACGCGATCGGTCAAATTGGACTTCCCGCTTTGATAACCCAGATATGCAGTCACGAGGATCGAGCTACTGCTCACGGTTAGCAGCATTACAATCAGTTTCGACTTAATACTCAGCCAGTTAAATTTAAACCATTGCATATAAAAAATTTATAAGCTCAGGGATGAACAGTATCTAGTACTTTTCATCCCTAAGTTCAATATTAAGAGCAATGTATTTTAGGTTAGAAATTTCTAGAAAAATGTTAGTGGATAACTCACTGGACATACAACAATTTTTAATCGAATGAATCAACACATTTTTTAAAAGTGTTTATTTACAGCACTTTTAAAAAATGTGTTGGTTAGGATTGGAGCGCAAAGCGCTTGCTAATAGTGATATCGACATTGCAAAAATTTAATATAGTTAGTCTCAACTAAATACACCAAGCGATGTTCTTGATTAATACGGCGAGACCATATACCCGAACCGAGATACTTCAAAGGCTCTGGCTTACCAATCCCACTAAATGGATCTCGCATGACTACATCAACCAGATCCATTATTCTCAAAGCAACCTTGCGATCAACAGATATCCAATGCGTTAAATCTACACGGAAATCCTGATCGAAAATAGCCTCTCTCGGTAAAGGCGAATTATTCTTTGGCAAGTCCTAGCTCCTTGCGTAAATCATCAGGTGACTGAGGAAAATGAGAACTGGTTCTAGCACGATTAATAGCATTTAAAAGACGTTCTGCATTTTTGGGCGATCGCAGAAGATGCATAGTTTCTAATAAACTTTGTAATTCGTCAGCAGCAATCAAAGCAACATTTTCTCCACTTTGACTTTTGACATAGATAATCTCTCTATCATTGACAACACGATCCAGTAATACGTTTAAATCTGCATTAATCTGCGCCTGAGTTGTTTCAGTAATCATCTTTATTTCCTCGCTTTTTTATGAATAAGCCTCAATCAAGCCATGTTGTAACGCATAGCGAACCAACTCGGTACGGCTGCTAGTACCAGTTTTACTAAATAAACGACTGACATATTTCTCAACATTCCGAATAGTTGTACCAAGGCGCTTAGCGATTTCTTTATTCATCAAGCCTTCAACTACAAGCTCTAAAACACTCTGTTCACGAGGTGTAAACTCAATCTTGATCGGTGGTGGGGTCACCTTAACCTTGATCGCTGCCTTCTCTTTCAGCAATTCCTTGATTTCTGCAAGCTGACCTGCCAGATCTGTTATTTCTGAAGTATTACTATTAGCTGTAACTGCTTGGATCGCTCGACGGGCGATCAAATTTTCCGCGATCGCTACTAGTTCATCAGGATCAAAAGGTTTAGACAAATAGGCATCACAACCTGCGTTATAGCCCTCGATGCGATCCTTGGTCATGCCCTTGGCTGTCAAAAACACCACAGGCAAATTTAAAAAGCGCACATCTTCACGCATTTGCTTTAGAAATTCATACCCACTCACCTGCGGCATCATGATGTCCGAAATCACGAGATCTGGTGTGGTTTGCTCTAGTAGTTGCCATGCGTCTCGCGCATTGTTAGCAACTTGCACTGCAAAGCCACTATCTTCGAGATAGGCTTGCACCGCCTCTCTCAGACCTGGTTCATCATCCACAAGCAGGATATGTCCTGACATAGTTATCCTTATAGTTATGCTGTTATTTTGCGATCGCAATATCTACCAATATATAGCAATCCCAAATCATTTATGCCGTTGCCGTAAAACGCCAAGAAACGAGTAGCAGCGCGGAGCGCTACCACTCACTGAATAATACTGAGAGAAATCAAAAAACCCAAAGTTGTAACCGAATTCGCAACAACTTTGGATTTTATTTTCTATAGCTCTATTACGGCGCTTTGACACAAGACAAAAAACAAAAACTAGTTAAAAGTCTCGTAAAGCAGAACTTTTAACTAGTTATGCACTAACCAGTACTTGTCCATTCTCAATTTTGGCAGTAAAGCGTTGTAAGGGTTTATCAGCTGGCCCTTGGCGTACAGCACCGTCAGCGGCAAACTTAGCATCATGACAAGGACATACAAATTCTGTGCTTGCCGACTTCCACACTACTGTGCAGCCTTTATGAGTGCATGAAGCATTAACAGCCAAGACCTTTGTTGCATCATTAGGATTGCGTACCACAGCAATTTTTTTGTCTGAGGAAACCAAAACCTTGTCTTTGTCCAGTTGAGCAACTGTACCGATCGCTTTGAAATTACCACTAGGTGCAGCAGCTACACTTTCAGGTGCTGATGTAGGTACTGACGCAGTAGGAGGAGCAGCTTCACTACATCCAATTAACGACGAAGGCAGAAGGCTAGCCAACCAGCCTAAACCAAACCAAGAAAGTAACTTACGGCGATTCAGATTCATATGTGTTCTCTGTGCGTTAGCTAAATATTTAGTGCAAACATTAACTCAGTCTAGATAATACCAATTCACAAAAGTGTGGCAATACTTTCGTGAATTAAAAACCAAACCCAGTAAGGATTTTAAAAATACGAAATGGCGCAGCCATTTTGTGTTTTGGTATAACTAGTATAGCGATCGCTATTTAAAATTTGCTATTTATACCAATGCCCAAAAGTGTCGTCACACTTTTGGGCATTAAAAAACAAGTCCAGTAAGGGTTTTAAAAACACGAAATGGTTACGCCATTTTGTGTTTTGGTATTAGATTAAGGTTTGTGATAGGTCGTAAGTATATACTTGTGTCTGCCTAAGTTTGTAAGAGCATGAGCGATATTTTTACTATTGTCTTAATCGTCCTTGGCGGATTTGTGATGTTTCTTGCGATTAAAGAAACACGAAAGATTTTGGCTTTGATTCAAGACAATAAATATCGCCAGAACTGGAACATATTGCGATCGCTGATGGTTTTCTTCCTCTTCGGTTATTTTGGGGTATTAATACTGTTCTATTTGAAAATCCAATGGCTCATCTTGGTTCTCACAGGAGTTATCTTCTTTTTTGGCGCTTTGTTTGTCTACATGGTGGTCAAAGTTGGCTTTCTCACCATTCAAGACTTGATCAAGACTAATATTTTAAGAATAGAACTTCAACAACAAAAAGAGACATCGGAAGCGATCGCCCGAACGAAATCTGAGTTTTTAGCCACAATGAGCCATGAACTTCGCACCCCGATGAATGGCGTGATTGGTATGACTAATCTGTTGCTAGATACTCACCTAGAGCCAGAGCAACGCGAATATGTGGAAACAATCAATACTAGTGGTGCAGCGCTATTAATGCTGATTAATGACATTTTGGACTTTTCCAAGGTTGAATCAGGAAAAGTCGATTTGGAATTACAGCCTTTTGAAATAAGAGAATGTATTGAGACTGTGCTCAGTTTAGTTGACTTCATGGCTAGGGAAAAATCCTTAAGAGTCCACTACTCAATTGATCCGCAGGTTTCTCCACTAATTGAAGGAGATATTAACTATTTACAGCAAATTTTAGTCAATCTGGTGGGGAATGCAATTAAATTTTCTTCTGGGGGCGAAGTCACTATTGATATCAGAAAGTATCAAGACAATCAACTTGTTTTTGCTGTAAAAGATACTGGCATCGGCATTCCACCTCACAAATTAGATAAATTATTTAAACCGTTTTCGCAAATTGATTCTTCTATAACCCGTAAGTTTGGAGGCACTGGTTTAGGATTAGCCATTTGTCAAAAGCTGATCAGCTTAATGGGTGGTGATATTTGGGTTGAGAGCATTTTGGATCAAGGTACAACATTTTCATTTGCGATTCCCTATTATCCCGTTGCAACGAAAAGATATCCTGCCATAGAAATTGTTGATCATGGATTAGATGTGTCTTCAGAGCGCCCAGCCGAGAGTAATCAGAACAAAGCTTTATCTAGTAACATCCCCAAATTAGCTGCACAAATTCCCCTCAAGATTTTGCTTGCTGAAGATAATCCTGTCAATCAGAAATTGGCAAATCGTCTTTTTGAGAAGATGGGTTATGGTATTGATATTGCTACAAACGGAATCGAAGTATTAGAAGCCATCCAAAAACAATCCTATGATTTTATTTTCATGGATGTGCAGATGCCTGAGATGGATGGCTTAGAGGCAACTAGGCAAATTCGAGCTATGGAGGAAAGTGGGCAAATTGAATTATCTAACCTAACTTCGTCAAACCAATCTATTCAAATTATTGCAATTACTGCTAATGCGACGCAGGACGATCGCGACAAATGCTTTGCCTCAGGGATGAATGATTTCATTGCCAAGCCATTTAAGGTCGAGCAAATTCAGACTGCGATCGAAAGATGGGGACGCAAGCAGCCATAATGCTGAATACAAACGATTACTCTGATCGCTATACATGGTTAATGTTTACTAAAGTTGACATATGTCCATGCAAACACTTCCACAAAGTGTCGATCACATTCAAGAGGAAAAGATGAGTGTCCAGCAAGAGTCAGGGCTTGATACTTGTCTGAAATTTGTGATCGATCCGCAAACTATTGGCTTACTTGAAAGTGAATTTACTCAAGAAGTTTTGACGCTCAAGGCATCTCACATTATGCCTGTGCCAAATAAACCATCTTGCATCTTAGGTATATTAAGCCGTCGTCGCCGAGTTTATTGGGCGATCGATTTAGCAATGCTATTGGGTTTGCAACCACTAGATCAAAATATTGGACTCTATGAAGTAATTCTGACATCAGCCCAACAACTCTCGCTGGCTTTGATCGTGCCTAAAATTTTGGGAGTTGTTCATATCCCAAATGGCAGCTTTGAGCAAAATATTAGCCTTGTACCAAATACATTGAGACCATATCTTAAAGGATATATTAGTGAGAAGGGAGGTTTTTCTTATTTACTAAAAGCTGAAAATATTGTGCAATCTACAATTTTACATTCATAATTATATCTATCCGAAAAATGGAATCCTGCCGCAATGTTCTGCTTGAATTTGTTTATAGAGAAGCTATTGCTCAAATTCAGGGCTTAGGCAGTGGGATTAGACATAAATATAATGTTGACGAGGTGATTGCCTATGCTTTAAATCGTCTGCCATCTATGTTTGCATCCACAGAGATTGGGTTGCGAAACAAGAGAGAAGAATGTACTGCTATTCAAGCCGATATTACTAAGGTAACTCGTCAAGCATTGTTAGGAGTGCGTCGCGATCCTTTGCGGGAGCCTCAACCGCTGGAAGATATTGAAGTAGCCAATGCACCCTATGCTTTGCTGGATGCTCAAAACAAGCTAGGTTGGACAAATCTCATGTGGTGTGATTTGCCCAAGGCATTAGAAGATAATTTAGAAAATGCGATCGCTAAATATAATTCTGGAAATTTATCGCCGCGTGTAAGTAAATATGGCTCTTTTGGGCAGCGACAGACGAGTTCACAAATGTATCTTAGTAAATCTAAGTCTAAGCAAAAAAGCAGTGTAGCCCCTGAATCTAAACAAAAAGAATATGACGTTTATATGCTGGAATCTCATCAGTTAGTCCATTCTTTAGAACGACTGGTGATGAGAATGGCGCAAAACCGAGCACAAAGTTTTCCTCCATCCGATCTGAGGTTTATTCGGCTAGAAGATGTACTAGCACGAACTTTAAATCGTCTACCGCCCTTGTATGCCACATCAACAAAAGGACTTGGTCATTTGCGCTATCATGCACAAATGAATATCGGCTCGGAAGTTGCCATTATTGTGCATGAGTCGATGCTAGAAGCGCGTAATGCCAGTTATAAAAACATCGATTCCCTGATGTTCTCTAAAATTCGTTATGAAAGAGAGCAAGCTTTAGCTAAAGTCAGTAAATTACTTTTTGATCAGAAAGTGACATGGCAGAATCTGGGTGAAACTGTATCCAAATCTCTAGAACTTGCTCAATCTGGAAAGGAATGTTGGGTGCGATCGAGCAATCAAAAATAGAGGTGATGCAAAGCATCACCTCTATTTTTTAGGATTTAGGCATCGTAGACAATTTCAACTAATTCTAGTTCTTGTTTCGTGCCAACAAAAGGATTATCTTCGGTCAGAAACAACATACAGTGACATTCTTTGCGTTCGCGCATTGGCACACAAGGACAGTTCCAGTAGGTATCTTTGACTTCAGCTTCCTTATCTTCATAATAGCGACAGGGACATAGAGGAGAGCCTAACTCTTCTTTATGCTTAGCCAAGCCCTCAATAACGGCATTAGTTACGCTAGGATCGACACAAAAGAATGTGCCTGTATTCTTTGCGTATTTTTCGGAGAATTTTCGCATTGCCTCAAAACTTTTAGAGGATGCTTTATTTTTCCCACGATCTGACTCTGACTCTGGGTTAAGGGACATGATCTAACAAAATACCAAGAAACTATTAGTTACTACCTATAGCATGAAACCGCTACACCACTTTATCTTAAAACCCTAAGAGGTAGAGATAATCCAAAGCATTAACTCTATCTCTTAGGGTTAATTTGTCTTGCTTTTGTCACAACAAACAAGAATTTTTGCTAAAGTAGAAACAGAAAAAACAAGCCATTTTCAGTAATGCTGTATTAGGTGCATGTATGGCAACTAGAGTTAACTTTTGTATATCAATTGGTAGCGCGATCGCGGCAAGCTTTTTCAGTGCGATCGCCTTTGCTCCTGTGGCGAGATCAAATGATGCTGGCAATCAAAAATTAGGCACAATAAGAACATTACCCAGTCTCCAGACAAGAGCACATCCACCTTTACAGCCTGATACTCTACATTTGGGCATGTTAGAACCGCAGTTTTTTAAGTATGCTCAGGATAATAACTGGGCTGCGATCGCGACGATTCATCGCGATGAATATACGATGCACCAGTTGCAACCAGGTGGCGAGGGCTTGTATGCATTGCCCGATCGCAAGTTGGTTTATGTTAGGGGCTTTACTGCCAATATTTATTTTGAAAGCGATCGCTTAGTGGGGATTAGATTAACTCCTGATAATCGCGATCGCGCCCTGACTGCACCAGAGTTACTGAATCTCGTTCGGGCTTGGTTTCCTGATGATGTCCTGAGTGTGATCTATCAAGTCGCGCCATCCGATCCGCGCAAAAGTATAGTCGAAACGCTAATTGGTACAATACCAAAAGCTTTTGAGCAGGATTTAGGAAAAGTCAGTTTGCCTTTTTGTCGAGCAGTCGTTTTCCCCTCCCCTGTTCCTGTAAATACATTATCGACCTGTAACCTAAATATATAGAATGAGCGCTTCGCGCTCATTCTATGGTGTTATACATTATCAACCTGTAACCTACAGCGCTTTGCTCTCAAACCCAAACTAAGAAATTTTTTAAAAGTGTTGCGAAGCAACACTTTTAAAAAATTTCTTGTAGTTCGTTTGATCGGAAATTTCTGTAAATATATAGAGGGAGCGCTTCGCGTTCATTCTATGGTGTTATACATTATCAACCTGTAATTTAAATATATAGAGAGAACGCTTTGCGTTCTCTCTATGATCTGAAAATCCCATGCAAAAACGAGTTCTATCTGGCGTACAACCGACTGGCAACCTTCACATTGGCAATTATTTGGGGGCAATTCGCAACTGGGTAGAGACTCAGGCTGATTACGAAAATTTCTTTTGTGTGGTTGATCTACATGCGATCACGGTTCCCCATGATCCAAAGACTCTAGCTAGCAATACCCGCGATATTGCCGCCCTATATATCGCCTGTGGTATTGATCCAAGTATTTCTACGATTTTTGTGCAGTCCCATGTTTCGGCACATGCTGAACTAACTTGGCTGCTTAACTGCATCACACCGCTGAACTGGTTGGAGCGGATGATCCAATTTAAAGAGAAGGCGATCAAGCAAGGCGAAAATGTGGGCGTGGGGCTGTTGGACTATCCTGTGCTGATGGCAGCCGATATTTTGCTGTATCAAGCAGATTTAGTGCCTGTCGGTGAAGATCAAAAGCAACATTTGGAACTAACGCGGGATATTGCAGGAAGTTTTAACGATCGCTTTCAACCTGTGTTTAAAATTCCTAATCCCTTAATTCGCAAAGAAGGGGCGCGGGTGATGAGCCTCACCGATGGCACAAAAAAAATGTCTAAGTCCGATCCTTCAGAAATGAGTCGGATTCATTTGCTCGACAAACCCGATGAGATCTCCAAGAAAATCAAGAAGTGTAAAACCGATGCAGTGCGTGAGTTAGCTTTTGATGATAGCGATCGCCCTGAAGCAAATAATCTACTCGGCTTATACGCGATTTTTGCGAATAAAACTAAGGAGCAAGTGCAAGCCGAAGCAGCGACATGGCGCGGTTGGGGTGATTTTAAGAATGTGCTGACTGATGCTGCGATCGCTCATCTTGAGCCAATTCAAGCTAAATATAATGAAGTGGTCAAAGAGTCTGGCTATTTAGATCAAGTATTAAAAGAAGGTCGTGAAAAAGCTTTTAAAACTGCTTTTAAAACCCTCAATTCTGTCAAAGATGCAATGGGTTATTTACCCCCTTTGTAAGTTTGTCAAACCACTTTTTAAAAACCTTTTACATTAGAAATATTTAAACATGATTTTAAACTAAACCAATGTTTAAATATTTCTAATTAGAACGAATTGGTATTCAAAACAAAGCCCAATTTATAGCGACAAAAAACTTCCCAACAAATTATTTGTTAACCAAAATAATGTCCAAATCTAAACTAGATATCTTAAGAACGTGGATACTAAATAATTTTTTGGGATTTGTATTATCTATAATATTTGCAGCATTTAGTATGACTGTATCTTGGGCGCTTCATTCTAGTCGTAGTCCTTACTACTATCCCTTTTATTTTGTTGCTTCTATCCTCTTGGTTTCAATTATTCCATTAGCTCAGTGGCTAGCGTTAAAAAGATTTTTTACTGGGTTGAAATGGTGGACACTAGCATCTGCTGGAGGCGCAATTATCAGTTTACTGATCGTGTTTTTTTTGCCGTATATTTATGCATACAATGCCGTTACTGTAGTTTTTATTACTCTTCCAATTGGCTGTATGCAATGTTTGTGCATTCATCAAAGTCTTGAACAGAAAATCCAATGGGTGTTAGCTTCAACATTTGGCTTGTCATCAATTTACATAATAGTCCTTTACAATTTTAATATTGTTTTTGTTAGTCTAATAATTTATGTTTTACTAACTGGAGGCTGTCTAACTGGGTGGGACTGTCGAAGCAAATAGACTAAAATTATAGGAGTAACTTTGAGATGAAAGTATGGCTACCGTATCAATTTTGCCAATTTCTGATCCTAAAGGTGAAAAATCATATCGCGACCTTGCAGGTGATAAACACTCTGAAGGGAAAACTGCGGGGCAAGCTTTAGACGCATTAACGGCTCAACTAGGTGAAATAGAATTCAGTGTGATCTTTCTTATTTAAAGTATTCAAACCGATTCTTTAAAGATTCAGTAAGCCATGTAAAGTAGGCAATTGAAATATGAAACCTATTTACATTTGAAATAAGCGCGATAAAATTTACCACTTTATTAAATGATATTCGTACATTTTTCAAATATTAAATTGTATTGAAAACACTTGTTACTCCATAGGAGCTGCATTAACCTGTATAAGGTCTAATATTAAAGACGAATTTAAATGCATAACGTAATTAACTGGTTTGAGATCCCCTCAACTGACTTTGATCGGGCCGTAAACTTTTACAGCACAGTGTTGGCAACAGAGTTCCATAAATCGGAATTTATGGGAGAACCACAAGCTATGTTCCCTAACGATCTCCAAGGTGTTGGTGGCGCGATTGTCAAAAGCGATCGCTTAACGCCTTCCACAACTGGTGCTTTGATCTACCTAAATTTGGGTACTGTTGAGAACCTAGAGCAAGCACTCGAACGGGTAGAATCCAGTGGCGGCAAAGTTTGTATGCCCACAACCGATATTGGTGACCCAGGTTTTATTGGACTAATTCTCGATACCGAAGGGAATTCCATTGGGCTTCATGCACCGAAACCAGCTGAATAACAAAAAAGGCGGTGTGAAGCACCGCTTTTTTATGAGAAACAGTCTATTTCCGTTTGAAATAAGCGCGATAAACTGGCAGACCTTGCGAAATTACTGAACTTTCGCGCTCAGTGGGAATATGCTCAGGGAAAATCGAATCATCGGCAAAGTTTCCTGCCCCAGCCAGATTAATAAAACTATCATTTGCATCAAAATGTTGACGCATATCTTCAGCTACTTCCAAAACATCTGACTGCAAAAATACATCGGCATTAGACACAAGTAACTCTGCTAAAGTCGCCACTAATTCGGGCTGGACGGCTCGGCGTTTCTGTTGGCGACGCTTAAACCAAGGATCAGGAAATTGGACTGTGACTTCATGCAATGATCCTTTAGTTAATAGCCCTGATAGCGACACATTAGCATTACAAAAAATGTAATGCAGATTCTTTAACCCCAATTCGTCACGAACCTCATTACAGCGATCGACTAGCGGCTCCCTAATTTCTAAACCCAAAAAATTCCAATCAGGCTTGAGCTGTGACATTTGCAAAATATAGCGTCCCCTAGCCGAGCCAATATCTAAACTGAGTGGCTTCGAGCAATCAGCATAAACTTCTGCCCAGATTGGTGGGGCGATCGCAACACTATATTTTTTGGCTAATGGGTTAACGTGTTCACGTACACGCGCTCGCCGCGACACATTTTCATTGCTAATGTTGACAATGATTTCGTTTGCGGATGGATTGGGTGGGGGCGTTGAGGAATTTTGCATAGTATTTAAGAATACCTCAGATGGAAGCTGTGGCGCTTTGCGCCGCAGCTGCTATCTTGTCCAAGTAACTGACAAAAAACGACTTTTGGTTTTTGGTAAACACTTTTGATCCCTAGTCTGCGATATATCTGAATAAAGCTAAAAATTCATCAAATTATCGATGCTATGCCTGTCGCAGATTGGTCTCTAAAGCATGTCGCCAATATGTCTGACCATCTTTTCCCCATAACCTATTCCACCCTTGCACCTCAAGCATTGGTAGATAGAGTGTTATGCCGATATGATGTGGGCGAAATTACCAGTTGTGTATTCTGGATGCGGGGACTGAGCGACATATATCTGGTGGAAGCAGGTAATCGCCGCTATGTCCTGAGAGTTTCCCATGCCCATTGGCGCTCTAAAGCGGAAATCGAATTTGAATTAGAATTATTAGCGTTTTTGCATAGAAATTATATTCCTGTTGCCTACCCACTCACAACTGATGATGGTCAACTAGCGATCGAGATTCCAGCCCTTGAAGGTAAACGCTATGCAGCTTTATTTACTTATGCCGCAGGTCAAGTCGCTATTGGAGATCTTAATAAAGTTCAAGCGCAAAAATTAGGAGAGACGTTAGCAAAGCTCCATGGCACTGCCCAAAACTTTCACTGTCATATTGATCGCCCCCATTTGACGATCGCATATTTACTTGATGACTCATTACATGACTTATCACCGTTTTTGAATAGTTCAGCAAGATCGTATATGAATGATGCGATCGCCCAAATCAAAGAACAAATCAGACATCTTCCACAAACTTTCCCGATCTGGAGTATCTGCTGGGGTGATCCCCACAGCGGCAATGTGCATTTTACTGACACCAACGAAATCACCCTATTTGATTTTGATCAATGTGGTTATGGTTGGAGATCATTTGACATAGCCAAGTTTTTACAAGTGACTTTACAAGCTGGTATTAGTCCTAGCGTTCGCAAGGCTTTTTTGCATGGCTATCAGTCGGCTCAGACTCTCGAAGATATTGAATTAAAATGTATGCAACCCTTGATGCAAGTAGCGCAGATTTGGTCATGGGCGATCAGTGTCAAATCCGCGATCGTGCACAATCACAGCAAACTCGATGCTAGTTACTTCCACCAACGTTTTGAGCATTTTAAGATGTTGCGATCGCCCGACTGGAAACCTTTTTAATTTATAACAATGCTCGAATTAAAGCGCTTTGCGCTAAAACCCAAAAGAGAATGGCGGCGCGAAGCGCCGCCATTCTCTTTTGGGTTTTATGCAGGAACAGTTAACAAGGCTGACTATAATTGAGATTTAATAGTTATTAACAAAAGAAAAACTATCCCAAACTATTCTCAATAAATCATGAAATATTGGCGATTTATTACCAGCATCATCTTAGCGACAGTCATATTTTTAATGCCATTGTCAGTCCAAGCCGCTAGCTCCTCTAGTGTCACTGGTTCAATCCTCAATAAGGCAGAAGGTCAAGATTTCTCTGGCAAAAACTTAATTCGGGCTGAATTTACTAGCGTCACCTTAAAAGATGCAAATTTTACAAATGCTGATTTACGAGGCGCACTCTTCAATGGCGTTTTATTAGATGGAGCCAATCTACATGGAAGTGATTTTAGCTCGGGAATAGCTTATGTGACGAGATTTAAGAATGTTGATTTGAGTGACGCAATCTTAGCTGATACCAATATGCTGCGATCGACCTTTGATAATGTTGATGTCACTGGTGCAGATTTCACCAATGCCCTGCTAGATGTTCAACAATTAAAGAAACTCTGTAATAACGCATCTGGCACAAACTCAAAAACAGGTATTGATACTCGCGAATCTCTAGGTTGTTAATAAAAAAAGGAGCGCAACGCGCTCCTTTTTTTTATTCTAAAGGCTCAACTGACACACCTCGAATGATCCGCGATAGCTCTGATTTTTCATCCACAGATACCCTAGTTGGTGATCCACTCAAAATCCGCTCGAATCCTTGGAATGAATCCTTAATTTGTGCACCTTCATCGGTAATGACATATTCACGAATACGGCTATCATGGCGCGATCCCCGCATCTTAAACACATTCACTGCTCGCGACATTTGTCCACGGATTTCTACATATTGCAACAGAATAATCGTGTCTGTAATTGTAGAAATATGTGACTCTGTAATCGAATGTGAACCCATGAATTGATCAGTGGTATTTGTAAATAAACCCGTGATTTCTTCTTGCTTGACATAGCCTGTTAACCCAATTACAAATTGACGGAATGTATTATTGCTTACACCTCTAGCCAATGCTGAGAGTGAGTCGATCGCAATACGAGAGGGCTTAAATGTCTCAATCTCCGACTTAATTACCTGTAAATGATCCTCCAATCCTGAGGACTCAGGGTAAACACAGATAATTTTTAATAAGCCAGAACTTTCCCATTTGTCGAAATCCGTTCCCCAAGATGAAGCATTGCGCGTAAGCTGTTGGCGGGATTCCTCATAGGCAAACAAAATCGCCCGTTCACCATTTTCGCAACCATTTTCAATAAACTTGCTAACCATCAGGGTTTTACCCGTACCAGTTGCCCCAGTTGTAAGAATGATCGAATCTTTAAAATAGCCACCACCGCACATTTCATCAAGAGTAATAATGCCCGAAGAAACTCTGGTATTAGATGATTTTTGAGTGAGACGCATTGCCCCCAAGGGAAATATATTAATTCCTTTGCTGGTCATCGTAAATGGAAATTCGCCCTTCATATGGGTTGTTCCACGTAGCTTAAGGATCTCGGCAGTACGATGGCGACGTTCTCCATCAAGGACATTTCTTAAAATAATTACATTATCGGAAACAAATTCTTCTACGCCAAATCTTGCTACAGGCCCATATTCTAATTCGCGCTCAGTGGTCATGACAGTGGTTACGCCCAGAGACTTGAGTCGGGCGACAATCCTAAATATTTCGCGACGAACTAAGCCTAGAGAGTCATATTGCTGAAAGATAGCAGTCATCGAATCAATGGAGATCCGCTTGGCTTTGTACTTGATAATTGCATATTGAATGCGCTCGATCAGTGCTGATAGGTCAAAGTCTCCAACTACTTCCTGACCTTCAGGATCAGGAGAAGCATCAAGTATAAATAATCTCCCTTCATCGATCAGTTTTTGGAGATCCCAATTAAAACTATGGGCATTTTTAATAATGTCAGAGGGTGATTCTTCAAAAGTAACAAATACGCCATGCTCGTCTAAGCCCGTAATGCCGTTATAGAGAAACTGCATTGACAAAAGAGTTTTTCCAGTACCAGATGTCCCACTGACAAGAGTCGATCGCCCTTTGGGTAGCCCTCCATGAGTGATATCATCTAACCCCTCAATCATGGTGCGCAACTTTTGCACACCGAGCTCTTGTCTTTTCGTCTCGCTGCTATCGTTATTTTTTTCAATTGATGGGCTAGTCATTGCCAATTAATTCCTCATATAGTAGATCTAGTCCGATTAAAACTTTTTCGCGATCAGACAGGTCACCAATAATTTTCCTAACTGGTGGCGGTAAAACCTTTGCTAAGGTGGGAGTAGCAAGGATCTTATCTTCTTCAGCTAGTTGCGGATTTTTAAGCACATCAATGACTTTCAATGTATAAACTCCTTGAAATTCTTTCTCAAGGATATCGTTGAGCATTTTCAGTGCTCTCACCGAATTTGGCGTGTTGCCTGCGACGTAGAGTTTTAGGACGTAAGTTTTACGAATCATTTCATTAATTGTGGTTGCGTCGGCTATTTATAACGTATCTCTTAAACTTCTATAGAATAAATCTTTGCATTTGCTCTTGTGGTATAGGGGGACATAAGCAAAGTTTAGACAAAAGATATGTAGAGTTTCAAGAGTTGCAATAGACCAAGGATATTAATCTTAAAGATGTTTTATAAGTTTAATGTGGCTATACAATGATTTTTTTAGGATCGGGGAATAGATCGACGATATAGCTCACATAGGTGGGCGATCATGTCAATTAGCGTAATTCGATAGTCTAGTAAAATTTCATCATTTCGACCTTCTAGTCTTAATTGCTTGGCAAATTCGTCCATCAGTTCCATATGAATCTCTAGAACTTGTGATACTGAAATATCAGCAAAAAATGAGAGGTTAACAAATTCATCAATCTTTTGATTTAGCCCCTCATTCTTTTCTAAAAAATATTCTAGGATGATTGATCGATATATATTTTTTAAGCGATCGCTATACTCTTTCCTATCCTCAGGAGATAAGTTGCGCAGGAATAATCGTGAATCGCGTTTGTAATACACCCCCAAATACCCCAATCTCTCATTCAGCTTTTTAGATAACCTTTGTTGTTGAACACTTAAAGATTCGGAAGCATCACTGCGCGGAATATTGACATAGACTTGGTGTCTAACTTGTGGCGAAATCTTAATAAAAGTGTTGATCGCTTGATCAATAATTGTTGGTAGATCTTGAAGTTGATCAAGATTAATACTGATACTCGCCCGATAAAAGTCTTTTGATTCGCTCTGTTCATAGTGAGGTTCGCCTTGTTCATAAAGATCTTTTAGTATTAGGATGGTAGGCATAAAAATGTTTAACATCCCAAGATGATCGATGACAGTCTCGACATCTCGAATAACATTTTTAAATATAACTAGACAATCTTGAGTATTTGGAGTTTTTGTTAATAAACTTACAAGTGCTTCTAATTCGCAAACAACTGTAACGGTGTATCGATCTTCTGGCAAAAACTTTGCAAGAGTAGTTTTTGTTTGGCTTACATTAGCTTGATCCACCAAACAGCATACTTGTAGATTAGAAATAACAGGCACTGGCTATTGGTATTGGTGGTTAGAATGGCTGGGATTTTATCTTAAGCTTTATTTTCGCACTTAAATGACGAAACCATGTGAAATTGATGATCGTAACTATATAGAAATTTATAAGCTGTTAGTGATCAATGACAATTAGAGTAATTTTCGCTAAAATCCGAACTAATAAACATTTGGGAAGTGTTCCAAAGCAACACTTCCTAGATGTTTATTAGTTCGGTCTTTCAGAAAGTGCTGTACTAACTATAACCCGTAGGCGTTTCAGCATATGGACTCCCTCATCTTAAATCAGTCTTTAGAGATATATGGACAGTCGCTGGTAGCAATTTGCCGACTGCCCACACATACTGCTGAGGCGTTAAGCTTTCTTCAAAAAGGATGGTCTAATGTTGTGGTGTTAGATCAAAACGATTTGCCGCAGGGTTTATTTAATGCAAGATGTTTATTAAATTGGCAATCTCAGACAGATAATTGCGCGTTTGTTGCGCCCTCGATCGCATTAGAAGATATTGATCTTGAGCCATTACCTGCGATCTCGATTTCGATGACTACATCTGACTTTTTGCAAAGAATTTCGCAATATCGACATTCTGCGGAAATATGGGCTTTAGTTGATGACAATGGCAAATTTACGGCGCTTTTGGAAGTCTCAAAATTATTGCGATCGCTGATGCAATCTGAGCAAAGTCAAAGCCCAACTATAATCTCTCTGTTGTTACCCTTGATCTATCAATTACCCCTACCCGTGATGGTCAGCGATCGCGATGGGGCGATTGTGGGTATGAATTCCGCATGGCGCAATAGTTTACACGAAAGTTTACCTAACAATGCTGAGACATATATATTTCCAATAGCTGAGACTACTAGCAAAATATCGACTAATCAGCATGTTGATAATAGTCCCCAAGTACTCGCACCAAATGTACCAGTAACTCACCAGTTCTGTACTACTGATGGTTCATCGTTCACTTGGCAAGTAATTAGTGTGGCTCTACAAGGCAGTCTGAAAGGCATGGATCTAGCGATCGCCTACGACATCTCGGCTCAAAAAAATCTGGCTCAAGAGCTAGCAGGGCTAAGTAGAGTCAAAGATGAATTTTTGACCTGTATCAATCACGAGTTAAAAACGCCCTTAACCTCCGTGATTGGGATTGCGAGTTTATTGAGTAATAACACTTTTGGAGAGCTGAATGAGCGCCAAAGTCGCTATGTGAAGATGATTCATCAAAGCGGTCGGCAATTAGTTTCGATTATCGATAATATTTTTGACCTTGCCAAAGCCGAGTCTGGACAGCTAGAACTATATGCCGAGACTGTTTTGGTAAAAGATATTTGCCAAAAAAGTATCCAACAGGTTAAAAAGCTCGTCCAACAAGATTCCACAATTTTCCGAAACTATAACTTTGAGGAAGATTGGGAACTGGACATTCATTTAGATATGGATCCAACGGTGCAAACAATTTATGCGGATGAAACTAGGTTGCAGCAAATGCTCGTAAACCTGCTTTCCAATGCTTTTAAATTTAGTTTTTTCCCATCGGAATTAGTTGATGATGTCCCATCTATCACTCCTAAAATAGGGGTTACGGTGCGATGGTGGGAAGGTTGGCTTGCAATCACTGTCTGGGATCAAGGGATTGGCATTCCTGAAGATAAACAAAGCTTAGTATTTCAAAAATTTCAACAGGTTGAAAATGTCCTAACTCGACGCTTTGAAGGGACAGGATCAAGCTTGCTATTAACCAGACATCTAGCTCGTTTGCATGGTGGAGATATTACCTTTGTTTCACAGGTGGATGTGGGCAGCCAGTTTACAATTTTGTTGCCTCCTGAGACTAGTCGTAAGCATATTCAATTGGAGCAGCTTGAAAAGCGTATTGACATTAGTCATGGACGCTTAGTATTGCTTGTGGAAACTTCTTCAGATGCTTTGGATTGGCTGAGAAATACTCTGGCGGATTTCAATTATCAAGTAGTAATTGCGAGATCGGGAACTGAAGCTTTAGAAAAAGCAAGACGGTTGCAGCCTTGCTTAATTTTGTTAAGTTCAAATATACCAATGCTATCGGGATGGGATGTTTTAGTTTTACTCAAGGGTGATCCAATAACGCAGCATATTCGTGTAGTGATGATGAAACATGCTAATGAACCAAAGATTAACTCTCATCAAGCAGATGGAATTTTGATCAAGCCGATCAAAGCGGAAGAACTTAGTGCATTTCTGCCCAACTATGTGGCGGCTCCGAAATCTCTCAAATTATTATACTTAAACCACAATCTGGACGAATCTGTAATTGGCTTACTCCAAGAGATTGGTCATTGTCTACTAGAAGCTGAAGACTTGCCTCAGGGGGATGCATTATCCAAAATTTGGCAGCCAGATTTGGTTCTTCTTAATGGCGACAATCAGTTTTTGTTGCAGTATCTAGAAGAGCTTAGCCATTTAGAGTTGCTGCCCAATTTGCCAATCTTGATCATCACCAAGTCAGCGCTCACTGAAATTAATTGGCTCCAAAATCGATTTATAAACTTGAATTTACATGACTGCATGAGCCTAGATTTAGACAATGCCGATACAGCTAGAAGCGAGATTTTATTGTCTTTACATCAGTCGATTACTAATGCTATATGTTATGTCGTTCCACATTCTTTTGTGAATACAGCAAGCGCTAACCGCGATCGCTGATTTTGTAAATGGACTGTAGATTTATGATTGTTATATGTAGATCTTGAGCCATTTCGCGGAACATATCTGGTGATAGATCGAGCTAGATTTAAGAGGTATTATATTATTTAGCTATTATTAACTTATTTCATGATTGTTTAGCTAAGAATGAAAGAGAGATCGTCAATTTCTTTATAGAAATCAAAAATGAGTAAATGAGAGGCGGCGCTAAGTGCTGCCTCTCAGTAGATATATCAAGTTTAAGGTTGGGAGTATCGACAAATGAATCGAGAGGCTAAGTCCTTAAATATTGAGAGTAATAGTAGGACTGAAGTCATACGAGTCGGCGTGATGCACTTTCCGAGTGCCAGTCTTGGCAATGGCGACGATCTGGTTAAAGATTTAACCTTGATGGCGATCGCAGAGATTAATCAATCGGGCGGCATATTAGGAAGACTTGTCGAACCAATTGTTGTAGATATCGCTTCTAATGACTACAACATTACGGTACAAGCTCGATATCTGCTATCAGAATTGAATATTAGCAACTTATTTGGTGGCGGATCATCTTCATCTCGAAAAAGTATTATTCCCATTCTAGAAAAGCATCAAGCTCAACTTTGGTATCCCTATTATTACGAAGGTTTAGAATCTTATAAGAATGTATTTTATACTGGTGCTTGCCCCAATCAGGTTGTACAACCAGCAGTTAATTGGTTGTTCCAAAACAAAGGGAATAACATTTACTTACTCGGAACCGACGGAATTTATTCGCGTACGGTTAATAAGATTATTAACGCTCAAATCAAGCAGCAAAATGGCTTGATATTGTGTGAAGATTCTGTACCTCACAATATGTCCGATTATGGCGATATTATTGCCAAAATAAAGCATATTAGTCCTGATGCTGTCATTAGTACATTGGGCGCAGAAAAGTCAGTAGCTTTTTTACAGCAATATGCCGAAGCTGGAATTAAAGCCCAAGATATTCCTATTTTATCAATGCGATTCACGGATGTGGAACTACAGCAACTCATCCAAAATATCGACCCATCTTTGATCTCAGGTCATCTTGCTTGTGCCAATTATTTCCAAAGCTTAGAATCATCCCAAAATCAAGATTTCTTGCGTAAAGCCGCTATTTGGCTTGGAGTTGAGCAGGAGCAGCTAGCAGTTAATGCGGTAATGCAAGCCGCCTACACTCAAGTATTTTTGTGGAAAAAAGCAGTTGAGACTGCCCAAACCTTTGATGTGTTACCAGTTCGTAATGCTGTCTATGCTCAGATCTGTTCAGCTCCTGCTGGCAGAATGATGATGTCTCTCAACCATCATATTGCCACTGCCTGTCGGGTTGCAGAAGTTAATTTGACAGGAAAATTTGAAATTTTATACACAGTCGATCCGATTAATCCACTGCCTTGGTTGGGAGCAGAGGAGTTAAATCCAAACCAATCAATTGTAGTTATTGAGATGCTTACGGAAATTGCCCAAGGTATTCAGCGAGGTTGGAAATTTGAAAAAGAAGCTCAAGATCTGGAATTTACAATTACACGTTTATTAAGCCGTGGTCAGGGTAAAGGTCGTAACCAACTTGCTCCTGAAATTACTCGCGCAGCAATGTCCAAAATGTTTAAAGCGAATCAGCGCTTACTCAAAGCGCAATCTGAGCTATTAAATCTTGAAGGCGAGTTGAGAGATGCCAATGAATTATTGGAACGGCGCATCGAGCAACGCACGCTCCAATTACAAAAGACGATCAAACGTTTACAAAATGAGGCGGCGGATCGTCAGCAAGCAGAAGTACTTCTTCGAGAAAGTCAGCAAAGACTTTCTGCGATCGCTGACAATGTGCCAGGGGTGGTCTATCGCGCGGTATTACATCCTGATGGTAGAGTATCGATGCCTTATATCAGCCCTCGCACTCAAGTAATATTTGGTATATCCGTTGAAGAGTTTACTGAGCATTTGGAATGGGTATTTGATATGGCTCATCCTGAAGATCGTGCAGCACTCAGTGAGATGGTAAGAATATCAGCCGAAAATATGACGACTTTTGAGCATGAATATCGAGTTTCTAGTTTCTTTAAGAAAGTTAAATGGGTGAGAATTATTTCTCAGCCCCATCGCAATCAAAATGGTGATACGGTGTGGGATGGCGTGATTATTGATATTAGTCATCAAAAACAGATCGAAGAATCCCTTCGCCAAGCGGAAGAGAAGTATCGCAGCATTTTTGAACATGCGATCGAGGGGATTTTTCAGGCGCAAACGGATGGATGTTATATCAACGCTAATCCTGCGCTTGCGCATATCTATGGCTATGAAACGCCTACACAACTAATGGCTGAAGTGGCGGTCGATCCATATCGGCTATTTACTGAATCACATCGTTATCAAGAATTTCTACATCAAATTGAAACTTATGGTTCAGTAAATAGCTTTGAAGCTTTGGTTTATAAAAGCGATCGCAGTATCATTTGGGTTTTGATTAATGCTAAAGCTAACTATGATGGACAAGGAAACTTTATTTCTTTTGAAGGACTTGTTCAAGATATTACAGAGCGAAAGAAAGCGGAACAAGCTCTCAAAGCTGAGCAAGAAAAGTCTGAAAGTTTGTTACTCAATATCTTGCCAAAAGAGATTGTCAATCAACTGAAGATTAATAATAATGCGATCGCGTCAAGATCAGAAAATGTCTCTATATTGTTTGCGGATATTGTGGACTTTACAGCCCTCTCTTCGCAAGTTTCTCCTAATGACTTAGTGACTATGCTCAATGGCATTTTCTCTTCTTTTGATATGCTTGCCGATCAGTTTGGATTAGAAAAAATCAAAACTATTGGTGATGCCTATATGGTCGTTGGAGGATTGCCTACTTCTCGATCCGATCATGCGGAAGCGATCGCAGAGATGGCTTTAGCTATGCAAAAAGCCATTACCAATTTTAAACGAGGAGATAATACTATCTTCCGTTTGCGAATTGGAATTAACACTGGGCCAGTTGTAGCAGGCGTAATAGGTATCCGTAAATTTATTTATGATCTCTGGGGGGATGCTGTCAATATCGCTAGTCGGATGGAATCTCATGGTTTAGCAGGAGGCATTCAAGTCACGCAGACAACCTACGAGTTACTCAAAGACAAGTATACTTTCTGGCATCGTGGCAAAATATTTATCAAGGGTAGGGGTGAAATGGATACCTATATGTTGCTTGATAGTAAGTCTCAACTAAGACCAGAAATATTGGAATTAAGCAAAGAGGGCACTCAAAGCGTCTCTTCTTCAGTATAGCGATCGCTAAGTAATACCAAAACACAAAATGGTATAGCCATTTTGTGCTTTTAAAACCCTTGCTGGACTTGTTCTTTTAATTCCCAAAAGTGTGCCGACACTTTTGGGAATTCTTATAAGCTGGCGCAATTAAATATAAATCCCAAAAACCTGCGCCGCCTGCTATGCAGGCGGCACAGGTTTTGAGACTAGGTTTTAATTACGCCGAGGTACTTATATAATCAAGACCCAAACATATACGCTGTCGTCTACGACGGCGTATATGTTTGGGGTTAAATTTTATCTGAACTAATCATGACAACGGTTGCTTACCTTGGTCCCGCAGGTACATATTCGGAAATAGCAGCTTTGCAATATTTACAGCTGAGTCATCCAGACTTAGAGCATGATCCTGCGCAGATGTGTCCTTATCACACCATCCCCCATGCAATTAATGCTGCCGAGCAGGGCAATGTTGATATTGCGGTAGTACCTGTGGAGAATTCGATCCAAGGTGGTGTAACCATGACCCTTGACAGTCTCTGGCAATCGGAATCTTTGCAAATCCAACAAGCGATCGTCTTGCCGATCGCCCATGCACTGATAACCCGTGCTCAAGCTCTTACAGACATCAAAGTTGTCTATTCCCACCCACAAAGCCTTGCCCAGTGCCAACAATGGCTCGAACTCCATTTACCAGATGTTCAACAAATTGCCACTGACTCCAACACTGATAGATTACATATTGTCGCTGAAGACGTGACTGTGGCTGCGATCGCATCACAACGCGCCGCTGAAATTTACAACTTGCCAGTTCTGAAATTTCCGATCAACGATCAACCCGATAATTGCACCCGTTTTTTAGTCTTAGGGCGCACTGCACCGACGACTAAAGGCACACATTCATCGCTTGCCTTTAGTCTCAAACGCAATATGCCAGGAGCCTTAGTCAAGCCTCTATTAGTATTCGCCGATCGCCAAATTAACCTGAGCCGCATCGAGTCCCGTCCCACCAAGCGATCTCTGGGCGAATATATTTTCTTCCTCGACATCGAAGCCGCGATCGACGATCCTAACTTCAGTGAAGCCTTACAAGATCTCCAAGCTGTTACCGAAAATCTTAAAATTCTTGGTAGCTATGTCATTACCTAACAAAAGAAGGACGCTCTTGCCCACTTTTTTATTTTCTAGATTGGGCAAGTCGCTTATTTCGCATCAACACATTTGTGCCTTCATTAGTTTGCTCGATTACTAATAACGGTGTTGGCTTAGCCGTTTGATCCCAACTAATCACCGCTAGTCGTCCCTGAATCGTAGGCTGCCAATTTCGATTAGCGTCCGAGGCAACCACAAAATTTTCCAAACCTATTGCTAATTCCTTGAGAATACTTTGTGAGCCATTAGTAGGGATTTTGGCTAGTTTGACATGGATACGAAAAAGTGTGCGAATTTGCGAATCCTCGTGATTTTCAGGTTGATAAGCCACATCAAAAATAACATCGACCTTGCGGGCATTGCCACTGTCTTCTTCGCTTGGCATCAATGCGGGTGTAACTTTTTGACGGAGATTTAATTTCATCTGAGCCAAGATAGTTTCACAAAAATGCGGCTCCTCCATTCTCATGCTGAGATAGTCAAGATTGAAATCGCGAGAATGAATCAAATCAGGATTACGCTCATTCTCGTCAATAGTATGCAGTGCTAGTTTGAGTTTTTTGCCAAGTTCGTTGTTCTTAAGCCTTTCAATCTTCAATAGCTGTCGGGTTTTTCGCAATTGCCAGTAGTGAAAGACTGTCGCGCCGAGCGCTCCCCATAGCAAGACCAATAGTAAACTTACGCCAACAGTATTTTGCAATGGCAGTGTTGATTGTTCGATCGCTCCTATTAAACCTTCGCGATCGCTAGTTTTCACAGATATCACAGTTTTTGATGCATACAACATAGCAAAGCTCCAACATTTAAATCGAAATATTCAGAAAGCTAACTTCTTTTCGCTACCCTTCTATTACTATTCCCATAAAGCTCTAGGAAATTAATTACAAAAAAAGATGAAAGACCGCGCTTTGCGTCTCTTTTCATCTTTATAAAAGAGAATGGGACGCAAAGCGTCCCATTCTCTTTTAATTAGCTTTTGTCAGAGTCGCAATTTTCCATTTGCCATTTTCAAAAATTAGCGTGCAAATATACCTACCTCTTGATGGCTGGGACTGCGTGCGATCGATTTTGCCGTTGACATAAAGTGTCGGACTCTCAAAGATCTCCACAGTTATATTCGCTTGATTATCTTGAATACCAAACGATCCTGCTCGACTGACCGTAAACTCCCCATAGCTATAAAAAGCATTATTATTCTGCAACCAATCGATCGACCCTTTGCGCTTTTCATAGGCTTCACCTGTAGTTAGTTCAGCTAGCAATTGACGATCAAAAGGTGGGGCAAATATTTGATTTTTACTAGCCACCAAATTATTCACGATCGCAACGGCATCAGCCTCAGACAAAGGCTCGATCGGCACTTTTGGCGAAGCTTTGGGCGTAGGACTAACCGAAGCTTTGGCTGTAGGAGATGGCGTAGGACTAGCCGTAGGTTCAATAGATGCTTGTGGACTAGGTATAGCAGTTGTCGCACTAGGACTTGGGGTAATAGCAGCATTGTTAGAAGAATTAGTAGAGGTCTTCTCAGCAATTGGTTGAGGATTTGGCTTTTGAGTTGCAAGCACCACACCGATCGCGATCGCTGTGGCAAAAGCTCCACTCCAAACCGCAATCCATAAACCTTTCTTACTGCGATTACTACCATCATTACTATTGGTTTGTGGAGCATAGGCTTGCACAGTTTGTGGAGATAGCTGCTCAGGTGCAGGATGGCGATTTACAGCAACAGTAGGGATTGGAGGAGTTGGAGCTGGTAATGGTTTGATCGGTTTATAGACTTCTGTTGGAGGGACAGTCGGCGGACTATTGGACAATAATTCTGTACCCAAATCGCTGTTGTTATTGCTATTTACACTGACAATGGTGGACTGGAGACCATTTGCTGCGTTACTTACTGGTTGATTTGGTAATTGATGATCGCCTAATGTTGCCAAAAGCTTGCGAATTTCAGTCGCTGATTCATAGCGGTCTTTGTAGTGATAGCGAGTCATCTTGGCTAGCACATCGACTAATCCCGACTTGTTGGGGACAAGATGCTGCCAAATTAATTCCCCTGTTTGATAATCTTCTTGCAATTCACGAGGTGGCAAACCCGTCAGGGCTTGAATACAAATTACCCCGATCGCATATAAATCACTGTTCGGTCGCGGTTTACCTTGAGCTTGCTCACTGGGCATATATCCCAAAGTCCCGATCGCCACCGTCGCCGCAGTCTGCCCCTCTTGATTGATCTGCGTTTGCACTTGCTTAATCGCGCCAAAATCGATCAGCACCAACTTGCCATCAGATCGACGACGAATAATATTATCTGGCTTGATATCGCGATGAATTACGCCGTGGCTGTGGGTATATTCTACAATGCTTAACAAATCATCCAATATCTGAAAAACTTGCTGGTCACTAAGCCGATAGCCGCGCACTAGTTCTAACTCTAGCGATCGCCCCTCGACAAATTCCTCTACCAAATAAAATTCACTCGCCTCCTCAAAATAGGCAAGTAAACGCGGAATGCGATCGTGATTACCCAACTGGGCAAGGGTTTGCGCCTCACTGGTAAATAATCGATTTGCGATTTTTAGATATTCGCGATCGCTACTGGCAGGTTTGAGATGCTTGACCACACAAAGCGGCTCATTCGGGATGCGCGTATCGTGGGCTAGATAAGTATGACCAAATCCACCCTCACCCAACTTGCTAGCTATGCGGTAGCGTCCATCAAGTAATTGACCAATCATGCTTGACTCCATCTCTGCAATAAATATAGCAACCGCCAAGGCGGTTAGGACATAAAAGCCAAAAAATAGAGGTGTTTGTGATACCTCTATTTTTGGCTTTCAGCAGACTCAGAAATTTCATGCTTCACGATTTAACGACACCTTGGTTTATGATGGATAAGCTGTAATGCCTAATAACTGAAATTAAGGTGTTAATGTCAAAAAATGGCATGGCACAGAATAGACATATAGCTTTTTAGAGATAGTTTGTAGACAAGGACTAGTAAACTGCTAGCCGAACCAGTTGTTTTGATGATTTATGGCTAGATATACTCAACATTTCTTAGTTGAAATCGCTCCCGAGAACCTACACTCAACGATTATTAAAACGTTGGAATCTTGTAGTTTGGTAATTACCTATGAAACCGACGACTATGTAATTGCGCAAGAAATAGAGACTAATGCCTCATTTGCTAAAATGGTAACGGTAGAAGTCTTGATACACCGTTCTGAGATTGAAGGTAATCAAGCAAAATTAACTAGCGTCACCAAAAATGCCGAGTTGCCTCTGCGGCTTAATAATCACTGTCACAGTATCTCTGATCTTGTTTCTAAAGCATTCTGTGACAGTCCAGAATGGAAGCTATTAGAAGTTACATCAGGATATTAGACAGTATCAATGGGAATAAATGGCAAATTACTATCGTGTACTCGCCGAGAATCGGCAAGCTAGATTTAATTACGAAATTCTCGAAACCCATGAAGCGGGTATCGAGTTACTTGGTACTGAAGTAAAAGCAGTCAAGGGGGGGCAAGCAAATCTAAGAGACGCTTATGGGATTGTGCGTAAGGGGCAGATCATGCTGCTAAATATGTATATTCCCCCGCACCGCACTACTAGTGTGTATTTTAATCATGAGCCTACGCGCACTCGCCGCTTACTATTACATAAAGATGAAATCCGCAAGTTAATTGCTGAAGTCCAGCAAAAGGGTCTAACCTTAGTACCGCTCAAGGTTTACCAAAAAGAAGGCTGGATTAAAGTTGATCTGGCTGTTGTGCGCAACAAAAAATTGCATGACAAACGCGAAGACATGAAAAAGCGCGATGATAAACGCGAAATTGAACGAGTCATGAAAAATCATTAAAAGTAAAAACGGCGCAATGCGCCGTTTTTGCTTTTAATGGGTTGCCATCATTTCTAATTCGTAGAGACTTGCGTACAAACCTTGTTTGGCGATTAGTTGCTCATGAGAGCCAGCTTCAACCACTTCGCCTTGCTTGAGTACGAGAATGCGATCGACATTGCGAATCGTCGATAGACGGTGGGCAATGATGATTGTGGTGCGATTAATCAAAAGTCTATCTAAGGCTTGTTGAATCAAGAATTCGGTACTGACATCAAGGCTAGCCGTTGCTTCGTCTAGAATTAAAATTCTAGGATCACGAATGGCGGCTCTGGCAAAAGCTAATAATTGCTTTTGTCCACCAGAGAGATTTGTACCGCGCTCTCGGACTTGCGTTGCATAGGCTTCGGGTAGATCTTGAATGAAGCGATCAACATTCATCAGTTCGGCAGCTTCAACCACTTGCTCGATCGCATAGTCTTCGCCCAATGTAATGTTGTCTTTGATATCGCCAGAAAACAAAAAGGCATCTTGCAAAATTACACCAACGCAACGTCTTAATTCCGCTTGGGTAATTTCGCGAATATCGATGCCATCAATTAAAATTCTGCCTTTAGTTGGTTCGTAAAGACGCGATAACAGCCGAATAATTGAGCTTTTACCAGCACCTGTGGGGCCAACGAGGGCAATTTTTTCACCTGCTTTGAGGGTGAAGGTAACATCCTTAAGGACATATTCATCAGGCTTGTAGCCAAACCACACATGGTCAAAGCAAATTTCGCCAGTGCCATCAAGGGGAAGAGTTTTGGGATATTCAGGATCGCGAATTTCGATCGGTTCTTGCAAAATAGCGTTGATACGTTCAACCGCCGTAAATCCTGCTTGAATTGTAGTGAATTTCTCGGCTAGTTGACGAATTGGGTCAAAAAGGCGCTGCGAGAACAAGACAAAAGCAGAAAGCTCACCAAATGTAAGATTCTTTTGGACAATTTGTCCACCGCCTAACCAAAGAACACCTGCGATCGCTACTAAAGCGATCCATTCCAGTGTTGCTGATACGGCTGAGTCATGAAAAACCGTGCGGTTTACCTCAGCTACATATTGCTGATTGACTTTGAGGTGTTGCGCGGAGTTAAACTTTTCGCGACGAAATAGCTGAACGATACTCGCGCCAATAATATTTTCTTGGAGAATTGAGTTGAGTTCCGACAAGCGATCGCGAGCTTTGAAATTGGCTTTGCGATACTCGTACTGAAAATAAACAATTAATGCTGTAACTGGGATAACCATTGCTAAAAGCAGCAGCGCTAAATCCCATCGCAACAAAAACATAAATATCGCGATTGTCCCGATCGCAGCAAAATCGCTAAGGACACCCACTGCCCCAGTAGCAAATACATCACCTAACGCTTCGACATCACTAGTTAAGCGTGTAATCAATTTGCCAACGGGTGTGCGATCAAAAAAGCTAGTTGATAAGGACGTAACGTGACGGAACAAATCAGTGCGAATATCCGCCGTGATTTTTTGTCCGACCTCTTGCACCAAGTAGCCCTGCCAAGACTGAAACGCAAGACGGACTGCGATCGTTACTAAAATAACTAAGCAAACCCATCGCAAACCCAACAAATCGCCACTTTTAATTGGCCCATCGATAGCTTGCTGTACCAGAATTGGCTGAACGGCACTAGCGATCGATAAGGGCACAAGTAAAAGCAGCGATATGACAAGCTGTTTAGAATTTTGTTTTGCGTATGGCAATAAGCTCAACATCAATCGCCAGTCATTACTTTTGACAAGCTTTAAAGGTTGAGATTTGGCAGAGCTAGCTTTGGAAGTGTTGATCACTATTCGAGATCCCTGTTACCTGGGTTGCGAGATGGATCACTATTGAGGAAGCCAAATACGAACAAGCTGATAAAGAATATGACAGTGATGTAGACCACTATTTTTAAAGTGAGCATAAATAAATAATCTCCGTATAAATATCTAAGAATTTATCCTATGTTCAATCTTATAGGAAAAGATGGGAATTCCTTATACTTCCTTAAGATCAGCTCTTTGCTTTTGAGTATAAATACTTAAAATTGATGATTAAGCGAAATGATTCTGGCGGAGCTTAGCAATTTACGATCAAAAGAAATCATTTGCAATGATGCTTTTAAACTGGAAAGACTTGTCCTAAAAGCTGCGATCGCTCAATATATAGAGATACTTGACAGGCGATCGCCTTTAATAGTTTTTCATCTAAAGCTGAATAAGGAAGAGTGATTTCTTGAACATTCTCGACTGTAATAGAAATATCTTTAACTTTACGATTTATTAACTGAAAAACCCCGATCGTGCTTTTTTGCGAATCAAACATGGGAACTGCTAAAACAGAGCGGGTGCGATATTCAATATCATAATCAAAAGTCTTGTGGTGTTGATATAACGCATCATCTGGTAAATTGTGGGCATCGGATAGATTCAGTGCCTCGCCTGTCATCGCCACATAGCCGACAATACTATCTTGATTTAGCGGTACGGCAAAGTTGACTAGTGAACGATCAGGCTGTGAGTCATTTTGAGCAACTTCAAAGCAGACTGTATGGACTGGGGCAGAGCGATCAATTAAATAAATGCTACCTGCGTCACTTGCTGTCATTTTTCGAGTTGTTGCTAAGGCTGACTCGAAAAAAGCTCTTAAGTCATTAGTACTGGATAATGACATCGATAAAGACAACAGATCATTGAGCAAGCATTTGTAATAATGCAGTTGCTCTACTAAGCCCTGAGGATCTGAGGGGGAATTCTCTTCAGATGTTTCTGGTTGCGAACCTAAATCAGGATTCATGGATGTTGTCAATATCTTTAAATTATGTCCTACTCAGCAAAAATGATATCAATTCTCAAAATGGCATTGCCATTTTGAGCGTCCAAAAAAATTACTGGGTTGGTTATGCCAATTATCGAAAGTGTAGTTACGCTTTCGATAATTGGTATAAAACAAAGTTTTGGGAATTTAGTCTTAGCAGCACAAGCTTTCCGAATAATACTAGCAAAATCACATCAGAAAAATACTAAAAACAGAAAGTCATGGCTTCTAATTGTGAATCTAATTATTAATTATCGAAAGTATGAGTACACTTTCGATAATTAATAATTAGACTCGGTAAGGGTTTTAGAAACCATTTAAGAATTACTTTCTGCGGTCAAAATCTCTAAGAGATCCCCCTCAATCCCCCTTAAAAAGGGGGAAGAATTTAATTCTCCCCCCTTTTTAAGGGGGGCTGGGGGGGATCTAGACAATTCTTAAATGGTTTCTTAAATCCTCAAAATGTTGCCATTTTGAGGATTGGTATTAATTTTTTTAGAGCAGCAAAACAGATTTTTATGATGAGAATTGCCGACAGAAAATAAAAGACATCGCGAAACGGTGGCTTTTATTTTCTTTAGTCTTCTTCTTCGTCATCAAATTGCAAATCGTCGATGGGATAGACATCTGGCCAAGCCGATGCACCATGCTCGTAAACATCAATACCGATGCGATCGGCTTCAGGATTGACTCGTAACATTCCAACAGCATTGAGTGCGCCAAACATCAAAAATGAGAATATAACAACAAAGATGATAATCGCTACTTCACCACCGAGTTGTACTCCTAGCAAATCAAAGCCACCTCCTAGGAATAGACCAGCTTTTTTATTCATCGTTAATGCTGGGTGTCCAAATAAGCCAACACAGATTATGCCCATCATGCCGCATACGCCATGCACCGCAAATGCGCCAACAGGATCGTCAATTTCAAACCATTCAATAACATCTACAGCAATAAGTACAATCACACCAGCTACTGCGCCAATTAAAGCTGCCGCCCAAGGCATGACATAAGCACAGCCTGCCGTGATCGCGACTAAACCAGCGAGTGAGCCATTTAGTCCACAGAATAAGTGCCACTGACGAATGCGAAAGTAAATGTAGAGAAATGCAGTCATTGCACCAGCCGCCGCCGCTAGAGTCGTATTGACAACGATCAATCCCGCTAGTCCAGGATTACTAAGCGTCAGGGTTGAACCAGCATTAAACCCATACCAACCAAACCACAAAATCATCGTGCCAATGGTCGCATAGCCAAGGTTATGTGCTGGTGGGATTTGCCCCCATACTCGATCAGGGCGAGGTCCGAGAATATATGCACCAACTAAAGCTGTCCAGCCGCCTACAGTATGTACGGCAGCATCTCCTGCAAAATCATGGAAACCGAGTTTATATAACCAACCACCATTGTTCCAAGCCCAATGCACGACTATTGGATACATTACAGCTCCCATGATAAAGGCGTAAATTAAGTCGCCTTTAAAATCAGTCCGCTCAGCCATTGACCCTGTGGTGATCGTACTCGCGGTTGCGGAAAAAGCAAACTGAAAAAAGAAAAGGGTGAATGTACTAACTGGCGCAGTCGAACCGCCCGCCCCCATTGCATATTCGATCGCGCCATTACTGATCGTTAATGCGTTATTTAAAAAGAACCCGTCTGTCCCAAAAAAACCATTGCTAGTTGTACCGAAGGCGATCGCAAAACCAGTAACCCACCATGCCAAGAGTGTAATTGCAGCATCAACAAAGTTTTCGGCTAATGTATTCACAACCCCCGTTTGTCGGACTAGTCCCGCCTCTAGCATGGCAAAGCCGCATTGCATGAAAAACACTAGAAACCCAGTGATTAATACCCAACCCGTGTCAACTGACAATCGCAGTTCATTAGTCGTTTTGCTCAAAGATTCGAGCGTGGGAGATTCGATCGCATGGGCAATCGTCGGCGTAAATGCGGCAAATATTGCTGCTCCAATGGCGATCGCTAAAAAACGCGCCAAATAATTTTTTCTTTTTGTTGTGACTTTTGCCATGATTTAGATATATACACCACTATTTTAGATTGCTGAGCATTTAAATCTTGTCTTGAAGATTGTAGATTGGCTGCTAAGTACCTCGGCATAATAAATAAACAGATTCAAAACCTATCCCGTCTGTATAGCAGTCAGGGCAGGTTTTGGGATTTTATATTTAATTGTGCCTTGCTACTGAAAACATCAACGAGATTAATCATTTAAGATGACGATTCGATCAGTTGATGCTTTTTATAAAGCTTTATTCCCCTAAAATTTGGTAATCCATCGCTTATCCCCTTAATCAAATTGTTAGAGATCGCTAGAGAAATAACAGTAAAGTTGATTTTGCAAATAGACGTAAGTTTAGCCCTACTTTCTTATACGTTTAAAGGATGATCTGCAAAAGTGTCGATAAGTACAGTCAACCTTATGGGTCTGTAACGAGTGGCTAAGTTTTTTACCAGTATGTGTGATCGATGTCACAAGAATGATTTTTAATGATCGCAGTCTTGATGTGACTTGAGTCACCACTAAAAGCAGAAAAAAGGAAGATACTCTACTCACTAGCGACGTATCTACATAATTTCTCCCCGCAAGAATGCCTCCTGCGGGTTTTTTATGTCAAAAGATAGAAACTGCGCTTTGCTAAGTCTCTATCTTTTGGATCGTAAACAATTCGTTACAATATTGTTTAGAAACTTACGAACGCAAAAAACTATGTACCTAACATGGCTAGACAGTAATTCTTGGCTGATCGAGATTGCAGGCAAACGGATCTTGCTTGATCCTTGGCTAGTTGATGCACTGATGTTTGGTAATGCTGCGTGGTTTTTCAAATCTGAGCGACGGACACCAAGAGAAATCCCAAAAAATATTGATTTGATTTTGCTGTCGCAGGGCTTGCCAGATCACGCTCACCCCGCAACACTTAAACAACTCGATCGCCAAATTCCTGTAATAGCTTCACCGAGTGCTGCCAAGCTGGTTAGGGGGCTGGATTATAGGCAAGTTACAGCTCTTGCCCATGGTGAAGTATTTAGCATTCCCAATCTTTTAGAAATTAGAGCCGTTCTGGGTTCGCCCATTGGCCCAAATACTTTTGAGAATGGGTATATTTTGAAAGATCTCGTAGAAGGAACTTCTATTTATTACGAACCACATGGCTATCATGCGGCTGCAATTCAGGAATTTGCGCCTGTGGACGTGGTGATCACACCCACAATTGATTTGAAATTGCCTCTGATTGGTACGGTGATCAAAGGGCAGCAAGGTGCTGTACAGGTTGCAAAATGGCTCAAGCCTCAAGTGATGTTGCCAACTGCCGCAGGTGGTGATTTGACCTATAGCGGTTTCTTGCTAAATATCCTGAAGGCAGAAGGAACGATGGATTCTCTGCGATCGCTATTTACAGAAAATAATATTTCCACACAGGTGATCGAGCCTAAACCTTGGGAACGCTTTGAAGTAAAGCTCCAAAAATTAGCCGTCACATAAAAAAGGGAGCGCTTAGCGCTCCCTTTAAATCTCTTTAAAAAAGAATGAGCGCCCAGCGCTCATTCTTTTTTTTGTTTTAGAACTTGACTGAAGCAGTCTTCTTTTCGGGTATCTTCGTGTATTCCGCAACGATTTTGCGAAACTCTTCGCCGTCTAAAGTTTCTACATCTAGCAGAATATCGACTAGGCGATCGCACAAGTCACGATTTTCTTCGATTAAGCGCTTGGCAGTGTAGTAGCAGTTTTGGGCAATCTGACGGATTTGACGATCAATGCGATCGCCTAGTTTGACCGAATAATCATTTTGAGGCATCATATTGCGTCCCAAAAAGATCTCGCCGCTTTCGCTTTCGAGTGCGCCTAAACCCAAGTCTGACATGCCAAATTGAGTCACCATCAATCGCGTCAGCCTTGCGACTTGCTGGAAATCGCCCGATGCGCCTGTAGTAATTTCGGCATCGCCAAAGACTACTTCTTCGGCAGCTCTACCACCGAGCATCATCGTAATTGTGTCCAGAATCTGCGATCGCGATTCCAGTCCATACTCTTCATCGGGCACACCTTTAGCAAATCCCCCGATACCGCCAGAGCGGGGCACAATGGTTATTTTGTCGAGCAAAGATGCATTCTTAAGCAAGGTCATTACCAAGGCATGACCAACTTCGTGATAAGCAACCAGACGTTTTTTGGAGCTATCGAGCATTGGCTTCATGGTTAAACCAATGGTAATGCGATCGATCGCGTCGGCAATTTCTAGTTCCCCAATCGCCTCTTTATAACGACGTGCCGCCAAGATTGCTGCTTCGTTTAACAGGTTAGCCAAGTCTGCACCTGCAAACCCAGGAGTCAAACGAGCTACTGATTCAAGAGAGACACTTTCCTCAAGTTTTTTATTGCGGGCATGGACTTTGAGGATTTCTTGACGACCTTTATAGTCGGGATAGTCCACCGTAATTTGGCGATCAAAACGACCTGGTCTTAGTAAAGCGCTATCTAGCACATCAGGACGATTAGTTGCAGCAACCACAATCACGCCTGAATTACCTTGAAATCCGTCCATTTCCGTGAGCATCTGGTTTAGAGTTTGCTCACGCTCATCGTTGCCGCCGCCGATGCCCGATCCACGTTGCCGACCGACTGCATCAATTTCATCAATGAAAATGATACATGGAGCATTATCTTTGGCTTTTTGGAATAAATCGCGGACGCGGGAAGCCCCCACGCCCACAAACATTTCTACAAATTCTGAACCTGACAAAGAGAAGAAAGGAACCCCCGCTTCTCCTGCGATCGCCTTGGCTAATAAAGTCTTACCTGTCCCTGGTGGGCCAATTAGCAATACGCCCTTGGGGATTTTTGCGCCAACTGCCGTAAAGCGATCGGGCTGTTTAAGAAATGTAACGACTTCCTGTAATTCTTCCTTTGCCGTATCAATCCCCGCCACATCCTCAAACATGATCCCCGTTTTTGCTTCGGGCGAGAATCTTGCTTTAGTCTTGCCAAAGCTGAGAGTTTGCCCAGGCCCTCCAGGAGCATTGCTGAGGCGACGTAACACCATTAGCAATATGAAGATCAAAAGCATGGGCACAAAAAATGTACTCACCAGTTGCCAAATTAAGGTTGGCTGCTGTGGTGCTTTCACTGCTGTATCGACACCATTTTCGCGTAATGCCTTCATTAACTCGGTATTGCCATCACGGGCAAGTAAGTCAACCCTGACCTTGCGCCCATCTTTCAAAACTGCTTCCGCCGCTAGACCATTGCTTTCTAAATCGATTTTTTGAACTCGATTTTCTTTCACATTTGCAAGCAGTTCGGTGTAGCCGATGGTCACAGTGCTTTCAGTATCAGTAGTTTGTGCAGATACTGGTAAGGTTGTCGCTACACTTTGCAATATGGCTAAACTTACGACCGTTGTTTTGACGCGCCGCCAAAAGTTTGCCAAAAAGATTTTTTTTCCAGAAGACATCACTGCCTGTCGCTCCTTATTGCCCCGTCGATGCGGTAATCGGTTGACTTAACTATTTATCTAGTCTAATGCATTAGCTCAATACCTGTTATACGGATATATCAATGCAAGAGATAGCTTGGACAAAGCAAAACCCAAATAAATAAAGGTGGCGCTTTGCGCCACCTTTATTTATTTGGGTTTTATGTCCTAAGTAAAATCTGCATTGCACTAAAACCCAGAAGAATAGTTGCGCCGTAACTATTCTTCTGGGTTTTAGTGCAAGATTAACTGGCGACAGCTAGATGAAAACTTTATTTAGAAAGGAAAAACAATGAATTGGGTTGCTGACAAGATTAAGTGGATTATGCTTGTGTCTGGTTTGCTGACTTGTACATTGTTTTATGCCGCGATCGCACCACAAGCAGCACTGAATTCTTTCTTTGGCGCTTCTCTTGAAGGTCAGCTTTCTGAAATCATTGTCCGTAATTGGGGAGCTTTAATAACTCTTGTGGGAGTGATGCAAATATATGGGGCATTTAACTCCATAAATCGTTCATTAATTGTGGCTATTTCAATTATTAGCAAGCTGACCTTCGTTAGTTTGGTGCTGATTTACGGTAGACAATATCTTGGTCAAGCAGGAACTGCGGTGATCATTGATTTGGTAATAGTCATACTGTTTATCATTTATATGATCAGCGATCGCCAAAAAGTCACCAATAAAATATAGCGATCGATAAACCTCAAAAAATAGAGCGGTGCTTCGCGCCGCTCTATTTTTTGGGGTTTAATGTTAAGAAGCGTAGCAATTCTAGAGAAAGATAGATTTACTTCATATTCTCTATAGCGCTATGAGACAATTACAATAAAATACACGCAAGCAACGCTACGCATATTCATATCCATGAACGCCACAACAAATATTCAGCCATTTTCTGCCGACGATTTTGCCAACGCCCTCGCCGAACATAACTACGAATTTGCCGTTGGGCAAACGGTGAAGGGCAAGGTTGTGTCAGTTGAAAGTAGTGGCATTTATGTCGATATTGGCGCAAAGTCTTTAGGTTTCCTTCCCATCGAAGAAGCAACTCTTAGTGGTGCTTCGCGCTCTAATGGTGATGCTTTCCCGATCGGTAATGAGTACGAATTTCTGATCATTAGTAGTCAAAATGCTGATGGTGAAGTGAAGCTATCAGTTCGCCGTTTGTTATTCAAGCAAGCTTGGCAAACTCTCCGTGATTACCAAGCAGAGTCGAAAGTCTTTGAATGTCGAGTAATTGGCACAAACAGCGGCGGTGTAATCGTTGACTCTGTTGGTTTACGAGGCTTTGTACCGCGATCGCATCTTTCTGACACCTCAGATCTCGCTAAACTGATTGGCAAAATGTTGCCTGTGATGGTTTTAGAAGCTGACGAAACCCGTAAAAAGCTGGTGCTATCTAACCGCCAAGCCGCCAAACTTGCGGCGATGAACCAACTTGCTAAGGGCCAACTGATTACAGGTCGAGTATCCAATATTCGTCCTTTTGGGGCATTTGTGGAGTTTGCTGGAGTTTCAGGGCTGTTACATGTTAAGGAAATGAGCCAAAAGCCAGTTAGCGATCCTACTCGTGTATTTCAAATCAATGACATGATCAAGGCTGTAGTGGTCGATATCGATGAGTCACGCGATCGCATTGCTCTATCTACTAAAATCCTTGAGCTTCATGCAGGTGAAATGCTCGATAACTCAGCGCAAGTATTTGCTGAAGCCGAAGAGCGTCTCGAAAAAAATATCAGCAAACTCTGGGAAGCCTAATCTCCAAAAAGAAGGTGACGCTCTGCGTCACCTTCTTTTTGGCTTTTTTAATTTTTTCGTAAGACTAATCAATTTTGAACTTAGAATATTAGCAGCCATCGAAATATTTAAAATTAAGTAATTAAAGTCAAATTTATGGAAACTAATTTTCTCGGTCTTCTCGCAACTGTTCTAGCAGTATTTGTACCTACCGTCTTCTTGCTGACGCTATATATTCAAACATCTAGCCGCGAAGAAGGTCAAAGCAGCAAATAGAAAAAATCACAGCCCTAGAGCTGTGATTTTTTCTATTTTTAAAAAGGAGTCGCTTTGCGACTCCTTTTTAAGTTAGGGAGCTAATGCATTGCCTCTGAGCAAACTGCCGATCGTCTTAGCGGTAATCTTCAACTGTGTGAAAGGATTGGCTGGCACGACGGTTTTGTAGAGATAGCTGTCAAAGGTGAGCTTCTGCACATCCTTGTCGGCACACATTTCCACAAAGGCTTCGCGGGTGGCGTTGGTGGCGTAAAACACATTCTGAAGAATGTCGAGAACCTTGTAGGTCAAGCCATACTGCTTGTCCCAACGCTTGATGTAAACTTTGAGATCAGCTTCGGTAGGAATGCGCTTGCCTGCTTCGGCAAACTCCACGATCGCTTCGGCGCACATCCGACCCGACTTAGCGGCAAAGTAAATACCTTCGCCACTCGACTTGGTGACATAGCCAGCCGCATCGCCAACGAGAGCAATCCGACCAACGACACGACGAGGTCTTGGATGCTCAGGAATTGGGTGCGCTTCGACTTTGATCACTTCGCCACCTTCGATCCTTGGCAAAGCACGGGCGCGGATGCCTGCTTGAAGCTTCTTGATCATGCGTTGGTTTTTGTGCATTGTGCCAGTCCCAACCGCAACGTGATCATATTTGGGGAATACCCATGCGTAGAAGTCGGGCGAAACATCGTCGCCAACATACATCTCAGCTAAATCTTTGTAGTACTCCATTTTTTCTGGAGAAATGCGAATACGTTCTTGGAAAGCGATCGCATAGTTATAGTCGCCAGCATCCATTGCTTTAGCGACAACTGAGTTCGCACCATCAGCACCGACGATCAGATCGACTTCGAGGCTACGCATGATCCCTTCGTTTCCGCCTTCAGCAAAGTCTGAATAGCTGAGAACGTAAGGCTTTTTACCATTTTCGGTAATTTTGATATCAAGAATGCGACCGTTGATCAGATTTGCACCAAGTTTAGCGGCGCGTTCGCGTAAAAATGCATCTAAAACTTCGCGGCGGCACATACCGATATATTCATCGGGATTATCTAGCTTGATGTCTACTTCCACATTGCTGGGAGAGATCATCTTCATATTGCGGACTCGGCGATCAATGATTTCGTCAGGCAGATCAAACTCTTGAACCATACATAGAGGAATTGCTCCACCGCAGGGTTTGGCGTTGTCCAGTTTACGCTCAAATATGTAGGTCTCAATTCCTGCTTTGGCAAGTGTTTCAGCAGCACATGAACCCGCAGGCCCGCCGCCTACAACAGCAACTCGTAATGTCAAAATGCGCTCCTAAAGCTTTATTTAATCGAGGTTTAACTTCTTTGGATGTTAGCATTGCCACCAGAGGGTTTGGGGCGAAATTGATGAATATTAACATTTGTATTGTTTTATGTATTGCCAAGGAGTAAGAGGAATGCTCAGTATTCCTCTTACTCCTTCATCCCAATTCACAAAAGTGTGAAGACACTTTTGTGAATTAAACCCAAACCCAGCAAGGGTTTTACAAACACAAAATGTCGTAGCCATTTTGTGCTTTGGTATTACATCAAAGCATTGCAAAGAAACGCTTTGATGAAATTTATTATGTTCGAGGTTGAGGTTGCAACGTAGTAATTAAATAGCTAGATCATTACCGCTATTTTCTGGGTTTTGTGAATGTTGTGCTAGTTTCTAGGAGATATCTCACTGATAAACCTACATATGAAATATCTCACGGACAAGATCACAAATATTTCACGCCGCTTGGCTCCTAGATCAGCGGCTCTAATGATTTTGCTGAGTGCGATCGGGGCAGGGGCGATCGCTAAGCCTAGTGAAGCAGCAGAAACCGTCAATTTCCGATTTAATATTTTTGAAGTTTCTGTATCTGTTGATGACTTAGAGAATTTTTCTAAAACTGGCGAGTTACGTGGTGCACTGGACATGGCATCGCGTTATATTTCTGCACCAGACATGGCAAACTTTCGGCGCATCCTCACAGAGAGAGCCGATGTACCTGTCTCACTATTGTCGAGATTCTTATACACATCTCAAGGGGAAAGAGCATTAGATATCTTAGGAAACTTTATTAAAACTGGTCCAAATCTATCGGGTAATCGGGCCATCCGTGCTGCCGCAGTTTTGGCAACAGCCGACAAACAGAACGGTTTATCTTTACTCAGCTTCCTGAGAAAATTCCCCACATCAGATATTTATTTCGATATTCAAGAAGGGCTACAAACAGTTGGTGAATTGAGCGACTTGTTGCAAAACACCCAAAAAGTTGTGCAAATGGTTAATGCTGAAGCCACCAAGCAAGCTGGAGCGGTAACGCCAGTACCTTCACCGATTGAGTTAGCTGATTTGCGGGATCAAGGTAAAGATCCATGGGAACGTTATAGCCTCAAAGCGCCAGCACTGGATAATCGCTATGAAATCCCCTTTTATTTATTTGTCCCAAAACTTACTAATAAGTCTAAACCCATACCTGCGATCGTTATCTATCCTGGGCTAATCTCTAACCGCGAGCCATTGCTCTATCTTTCCGAACATCTTGCATCCTATGGGTTTGCGGTGGTACTGACGGTTTCTCCAAATAGTAGTGCGGAGCAGTTAGATAAATTGATTATTGGTGCAGCAAGTGAGATTGCGCCACCAGAGAGCTTTATTGAGCGCCCACAGGATATAACTGCGGTACTAAATTACCTAGAGAAGTCTCCACAGGCAACTAACATCAATTGGCAAAACGTGGGCATGGTTGGACATTCTTTTGGTGGCTATGCGGCTCTCGCTTTAGTCAGTGATGCCCAAATCCAGTTCGCTGATCTGGCGGAAGCTTGTCAAGGTAAATATAAGTGGAATGCTTCGCTGTTATTGCAATGCGTGGCACTAGGTTTACCAAACCAAACCTACAAATTAGGGGATTCACGTATCAAAGCTGCGATCTCTGTTAACCCTGTGACTAGTCATGTTTTGGGTAAAGCGGCTTTGAGCAAAATCACTGTCCCGATCGCGATAGTTGGCAGTTCAGATGATACCTTTGCCCCTGTGGTTTCCGAGCAAATTGTGCCTTTTACATGGTTGACTGCTCCAAATCGATATTTAGTATTGCTAAATAAAGCTGGTCATACTGCGGTTACGGCAATAACATCAAGCGATCGCCTCAGTCCTGAAGTCAGTAATGTTTTGGCTGGTTCAAGTGCGATCGAGTCGCAGGATTATCTCAAGATGCTGAGTGTTGCCTTTTTCAAAACCCATCTAGTTCAAGAAACTAGTTTTGCTGATTACCTTACACCCGCATATTTTGCCAATATTTCCACGCCTTCAGCACAGGTGAGTTTGTTGCGATCGCTCACCATCGAAACAATTGACGCAGCGATCAAAAATTAAGCAATTCAAGTTCGGGCTTTGCCCGAACTTGAATTGCTTAATTTTTCTTAACAAGCAAACCTTATTTTCTAGATATAACTACCCATAAATTAGAGACTAGTCGTAAAATAGGCAGTCAGATAGGTATTTAAACTGCAATTTATCAACAAAATCCTTTAGCAGCCCCAAATAAAGTAAAAGAGAACAGCACAAGACTATGGTAGCTACTCCTTCTAAACCCGATGTAAGCCAGTCAAACCAACAAAAGGTTAATGGGACTGGCCGACGTGATAGTATCTTGACCCCACGCTTCTACACTACAGACTTTGAAGCAATGGCGAAGATGCAAATCTTCGATCTCACACCAGATTACGAAGCGATCCTCGAAGAATTCAAATTTGACTACAATCGTCGTCACTTTGTCCGCACTGCTGATTTCAATCAGTCATGGGATCATATCGATCCAAAAGTGAGAGAGCATTTTCGTGTATTCCTCGAAGGATCTTGCACCTCAGAATTTTCTGGTTTTCTCCTTTACAAAGAAATTGCTGTCAAAATCAAAGACAAGAACCCACTCATGGCTGAAATTTTCAGCCTGATGAGCCGTGACGAAGCCCGTCATGCTGGTTTCTTAAACAAGGCAATGCCAGACTTCGATCTCCAACTCGATCTTTCGACATTATCCAAAACCAAGAAATATACCTACTTCGCACCGAAGTTTATTTTCTACGCCACCTATCTATCCGAAAAGATTGGCTACTGGCGCTATATCAAGATTCACCAACATTTCCTTGCTCATCCTGAATATCGGATTTATCCAATCTTCAATTTCTTTGAAAATTGGTGCCAAGACGAGAGCCGTCATGGTGATTTCTGTAGTTTACTGCTTCGTAGCGACAAGAAAAATATTAACGGGCTTAGAGCTAAGCTCTGGAGCAAGTTCTTCTTGCTATCAGTATTTGCGACGATGTATCTAAATGATATCTGTGTCCGTAATGAGTTCTATGAATCCATCGGCATGGATACGAGAAAATATGTTGATGAAGTATTGCGTGAAACCAATCGCGATGCTGCGAAGGCTTTCCCTGTAATCATCAACATGGAAAATCCTAAGTTCTGGAATTGTCTCAAAAAGTGCGAAGAGAACAATGCCAAGCTAGTAAAAATCGATGAATCCAATTCTCCTGAATGGATGAAAAAGATTCAGAAGCTGCCTCACCTTTTAAATAATGGCGTACAGTTCTTGACGATGTATTTACAACCTTCTATTCCCGCTCCTAAGGGTGTAGTTCTCTAATCACAAAAATAGGACTTACGCAAAATGACTTGAAACCCGCACTGCAACGTAAGGGCAATTCATGAATTGCCCTTACGTTGCGTTCTTTTGGTTAAGCCCTAAACAAAGAAAAGCGAGTGCAAAGCACTCGCTTTTCTTTGTTGGGATCTGGTCAAAAAAAAGAGTTGTAGCGCGAAGTGCTACAACTCTTTTTTTGATAATGGGTGACCTGGGATTCGAACCCAGGACCAGCGGATTAAGAGTCCGATGCGCTACCACTGCGCCAGTCACCCTAAATTTACTCGTTTGCTCAAAGAGCGATTTATATACTAGCAAATGTTTGCATAAATTCATAATAAAATTTGCAATAATAAAACTGTAGCTGGTAAGTCTTTGCGATAATGACTGTAAATTTTTAGCGATAACCCGCAGAGAAAATGTGCTAAACACAATACTTAGAGGGCATTACAAAATTATTAGTCACCTTGGTGGGGGTGGCTTTGGGCAAACATATCTGGCTGAAGATATTGATTTGCCGACGCATCCTACCTGTGTGGTAAAACAACTCAAGCCTGTATCCAACGAGCCTTTTGTGCTGGAAACCGCCAAGCGCTTATTTGATCAAGAGGCAGAAATGCTCTATTCCTTGGGTTCCCACGATCGCATTCCGCGTTTACTCGCCCACTTTCAAGAAGGCGAAGAATTTTATCTAGTCCAAGAATTTGCTGATGGCACTGATCTTACACAGGAGATCAGTAGTGGCAAGCGATCGCCTGAATCCGTCGTGATCGCCTTGCTCAATGAAGTTTTAGAAATACTGGTATATGTCCACGATCGCAATGTCGTCCACCGTGATATTAAGCCTGCTAACTTGATCCGACGTAATAGCGATCGCAAAATTGTCCTGATCGATTTTGGTGCAGTCAAAGAAATTGGCAGTCTGGCAGTTGACCCGCAAGGAAATACAAATCTGACGATCGCGATCGGTTCCCCTGGGTATATGCCCATTGAGCAGCTCAATGGCAAGCCGCGCTTTAGTAGTGATATTTATGCTGTAGGGATGATGGCAATCCAAGCAGTTACTGGTGCGGAGCCACGTTTGTTTGATGAGCATCCTGATACTGCCGAATTAGTCTGGCGCGATCGCATTCAGGGCACTTATTCATCACAATTTCTGGATATTCTCGACAAAATGGTGCGCTATGATTTCCGCCAGCGTTATCAGACTGCCTCAGAAGTGCTAGAGGCGATCGAGTCTTTGCCTAAAGTTACAGAACATGATTTACCAACAGTTATTAGTAATAGCAACCATCTCTCCAATAATACAGAAACTCTCATCACGTCCCCGCAAGTTGCAACAAAATTGTCAGAGACACAAAATCATCCGAGTTCTTCCCATACCGTCCCTTTAGCAGCAACAAATCGCCAGTCACCGAAGCTCTGGATTTGGATTACAGGTGGAGTGGCTTTGTTACTGTTAATCGTCATGGCAATCATTAGCAAAACTGCAAAGAATGCACCCGAAGTTCCTAATAGTCCTGTCGTGATCAATTCAGCGACTCCACCTGCGATCTCTCCACCAACACCTCCAAAAGCTACGCCTTCCCCAACCGCATCCCCAACTCCCTTATCCGTTGAAGAATTACTTGCCCAAGCGCTGATCCTCAATCGCAATAACAAACCCCAAGAAGCCTTGGCAAAGGTAGAAGAGGCGATAAAATTAGAGCCAAACAGTGCCGACGCTTGGGGAGCGAAAGGATTATTACTAAGAAGTATGGGACGAGAGAAAGAAGCGATCGCCGCTTTTTCCAAGGCAATTGAACTCAGCCCTAATGAACGTCCAATTTTGCCTATACAGCGCGAACTTCCCTCTAAAAAGGGCGACAAGAAAAAATAGTCGGTATTGATATAGGTACTGGTTTCTAAAGAAGTGATGAATAGCTACAAGGTTTATCCAGTCAGGATTTATGGTAATTGAGTGCAAAGCCGTGAAAAACTTGCTCAGACATACTGTGAGCGACTCATACCTCTTTAACAGTCCAGTGCCCACAACACCAAGGATACAAGTCCTGATATGATCGACAGGCAGAATCACCGTTATATAGATTAACGAAATTCTAGCGACTATCCCTAGCGAACATCTCCAGCAATATGCGTCTATCTCAAATGCTCTGGGTCACTCTACGCGAAGATCCCGCCGAAGCAGAACTCACAAGTCATAAATTACTACTCCGCGCAGGCTATATCAGGCGCGTGGGAGCAGGCTTGTATGTGTACTTACCGCTTATGTGGCGCGTCCTGCAAAAGATTTCTGCGATTGTCCGCGAAGAGATGAATGACACAGGGGCGCAAGAATGCCTATTAACGCAACTACAACCTGCGGAACTATGGCAAGAGTCAGGGCGTTGGGATACCTACACCAAAGCCGAAGGGATCATGTTTGCCCTCACCGATCGCGCAAATCGTGAAGTCGGTCTAGGCCCAACCCATGAAGAAATTATTACGGCGATCGCTAGAGATATGATTCGCTCCTATCGCCAACTGCCGCAGCATCTGTATCAAATCCAAACTAAGTTCCGCGATGAGATTCGTCCTCGTTTTGGATTGATGCGTGGGCGCGAATTCATCATGAAGGATGGCTACTCGTTCCATAGCACTGAAGAAAGCCTCAAAGAAACATATTACGAAATGGATCGCGCCTATCGCAAGATGTTCGATCGCTGTGGTTTGAAATTCCGTGCAGTCGAGGCTGACTCAGGTGCGATCGGTGGTTCGGGTTCGCAAGAATTTATGGTGCTTGCTGAAGCTGGAGAAGATGACATTCTCTTTACCGAAGATAGCAGCTACGCCGCTAATGTCGAGAAAGCAGTATCTTTACCACCTGATGCTGTACCTTCGCATTTTGATAAATTTGAGAAAGTGCATACCCCGAAAAAGGGAACTATCGAGACTGTGTGCAAGTTACTGAAATGCGACCCCACACAAGTTGTCAAGCAGGTTCTCTATCAAGTTGTCTATGACAATGGCACAACAGTTTTAGTGCTAGTCAGCATTCGAGGCGATCGCGATGTTAATGAAGTGAAATTGCAAAATGAACTGACCAAGCTGGCAGACAATTATGGCGGTAAAGCAATTATTAACCTCCAAGTTGCTGATGCTGAATCTCAACAGAAATGGGCGCATTCTCAACTTCCTGTAGGATTTATCGCACCAAGTCTTAAAGACTCCTATATTGATCCAACCTCAAATGTTGTAAATAAGTTCCTGCGTTTAGCCGATCGCACCGTTGAGTATTTACAAAATTTTGTCACGGGTGCAGATGAAGCTGATTATCATGTTGTCGGCGCAAATTGGGGTAAGGATTTTACATTACCCACAGTGGTGAATCTTGATAAAGCAAAAGCTGGCGATCGCGCTGTTCATGATCCTTCGCAAATCTTACAAACTGCCAGAGGCATCGAAGTTGGTCATATTTTCCAATTGGGAACCAAATATTCCAAGGCTATGAAAGCGACCTTCACCAACGAGCAAGGTGAAGAAATGCCTTTAGTTATGGGTTGCTATGGCTTAGGTGTATCTCGCCTCGCGCAAGCCGCCGTTGAGCAGTCCTACGACAAAGATGGCATCATCTGGAATAAGGCGATCGCACCTTACCATGTGATCGTCACTGTGCCGAATGTGGGCGATGTTAAGCAAATGGATGTTGGCGAAAGGCTTTACACGGCTCTTGATGCTGCGGGTGTCGAAGTATTGCTTGATGATCGCGATGAACGAGCTGGCGTTAAGTTCAAGGATGCCGATCTTGTCGGTATTCCCTATCGTGTGGTTACTGGCAAAGCGATCGCAGATGGCAAGGTCGAAATCGTCAATCGCGCTACAAAGGTTGCGACTTTAGTAGAAATCGAATCAGTTGTCGAATACTTACAAAACGAACTCAAATAAAAGAAAGCGGCGCAAAGCGCCGCTTTCTTTTATTCATTCTCTTCATCATCAGAATCAGGATATTGCTCTGGAGCCTTGCCTTTTTTGTCGATCACCTTTGCTTTCTTAATCTTAGGATCAGGCTCGTCAATACTTTCTAAGACCACATTAAACTCCCACCAGTCGCCAAAATCAAATACATAGGTAATGCGATCGCCAATATTAATTTGCCAATCTCTCAGCAAAACTTTATCGGTAAAGATGGCATCTTCTTCATATTGAGTATAAGGATGATAAATACTCTTGATGAAGCCTTGACGATCTTTATAGGTGAATTGATGTAGATGATCGTTTGCAAAATCAAAACCTTTGAGAATTGCCGAGCTAAAATCGTAGACTGTGAGATGAGAAGGAATAGCAATCTTACGCCAGACGGTCTCTGTAGAAAATTTATCCTTGGATTTTTGAATATGCAGTTGAATGGACACTTTAAAAACGAAGATACCATCTTGAGATTTAGGTTCAGGCAACTGCAAATTGTTCTGCCATGCTGTAAATAAATCTAGGGCTTGAAATTCCTCTTGTAATATCTCCGTGGGTGTAGATTGCTGAACAACAACATCTATGCCAAGCGATCGCTCTTCTTCAAGTTCTTCTTCATATTCGAGAAACATTCCTCTCTGCCAATCAGTTGAGTGCAACAAATGCATCATGGCTGTCCCAAAAGGGAGTGGTTCAGCCTTGGTAATTCGCCATCCTTTTCCTTCTAAAGGCTCAGTATCTTTTACCTCAATAAATCCAAATAAATTCAACAAAGCTACATTATGCAGTTTCAACCGTCTCAGCCAGTCTTCATCTTTAGAACTGGTGAAATTCAAACCTTTTGTAGGCAACTCTTTCCAAAAATTAAATACATACCACCAATCGTTCAAAGATCTACTTGCATTGTCCATAATGCCTTCATGAGCGTAGAAGATCCATGTGGCAAGAAGATTGAAATACTTTTCGGTGTCGTTTAGCTCTTGCCATGACTGGAGAATTTGCGGATCGATGCGCAGTATATTCTTCTTTTTGTCTAATTGCACCTGTGCGATCGCAGAACTACGCAAAAGCAAATAGAGTCCATGAATATAAGGATAAGATTTTTGGCTAGGTCGCTGAAAGTCGATTTTGGTTGGGTGACTAAGGCGTTCATTGATATCTGCGAGGTATTTCGGCGCGATCGCATTTTGAGCAGCACTGACTTCGACCTTATGAAGTTGCAGAAACTCTATAAACGCCTCAAAATCTTGCACAATTGCGTTTGGTTGATTGGTTGTGAATATCTGTTGGCTCAGCAACTGCTTTGATGATTCAGACAAAGGCTCCTTTTTTTGATTTTCAATTGGGAAGAGATCAAACAAATTAAACATAGATTCTTATCCTTAATAAACTAGCTAGTAATACCAATTCACAAAAGTGTGACAACATTTCTGCGAATTAAAAAACAAACTCTGTAAGGGTTTTAAAAACACAAAATGGCCGCGCCACTTTGTGTTTTGCTATAACTGATGCTATGCGGAACTCAGATGATGAATCTCTTACTGCTATCGTTATAGGGAAACATTCCCCTACCCAATAATTTAGATATCGCAGGAATTCCATCCACATAACATCAGCTAATAAGTATCTGTTGAATCAGTTGGGGATGGTTCTTCTAGATCCTTATCAAAAGGAAGTAGATATCTCTTGATTTGCTCCCCAATTTTGTCATTACCAGCGGTTTTCGACATAAAGGCTGTTGCGCCGACAAATTTCGATCTAATCCGATCAACAAATGTATCATTACTAGTCAAAATCAGGATAGGCGTATCCTTAAACTCTGGCATACGGCGAATTTGAGTGCATAGTTCATAACCACCAACAATTGGCATCACCAAATCTAAAATAATCAGCTCTGGCCTATGTTCAACTAGCAATGGTAATACATTAATAGAATCTCGAATTCCTAGAAATCCAAATCCAAATGCTCCAACAATCTGTTCTATTGTTGCACAGACTTGATTGCTATCATCCACGCAGGCAATGAGAGGTCTTGCGATTTGATCTAGCTTAGTCGGAGCTTGAGTTTCCTCAACCAACTGAGTAGATTTATTTCCTAAAGATTCATTTGGTGAAAAACTCGAAACTGGAGATTCAATATCCGCAACTTCCACAAGTCCGATCATGCCTCGATGATAATATGCCATTAACGACTGTACGAGATTAAATAGGTCTTTCTTCATCCAGGTCGATAACTCTCGAAGCGATCTCCTACCATCAAGGATGGTGATCAGTGTTTTGTAAGTGAGTTCTGAAGCTTCTTCCTTTAGCTGGGATGGGCGTTTGATCCAAGGTGCAAGATTTGGTGAAAAATCGGCAATTCCAGATTTGCGCCAAGCTAACCATTCTTGATGGGCGTTATCAATCGCATTTTCTGCATGGATCAGCGAAATCACTGGCGTAATCTCATCCTCAAAATCACAGTAGTAGGTAATCTTTTCATTCGCAGCACATTGGATAATATCAAACAATACTTCTTGAACAAAACCTTCAATAATTGGTGTGATTTGCTCACGGGTTAAGACCATTCGTTTCATTAGGATTACCAACACATGGTAGTCCCAGAGTCGAATTTCCTCGATAGAGCGGAAAGAAATTTTATTAAAGTCTATTTGTAGCTTGTATTGTGCCATCAGTCTGCGCCAACGTCGGTGATGATGCGCTCCCCCCGAAGCCCAAACCAACCTCCCATGACAATAATAGATGCTCCATCTGTAATCTTTGACACTATGGAGTTCCAGCTTGCCAGTAAACTGTTTGCGACCATAGCCGCGCAACTGTTCAACAAGGCTATAAACGGCTAGATTATCTGTATCCATGTGTCATCTATGCGTCTTAAATAAAGTTGAGCTTTTTAGCTTTAAATCGGAAAAAGTCTGCTTTTTAAAGATCAAGATGAGCTTGCTATTACAAAACTCACTTATTCCTAAAAGTTTATTTTCGACAAGGCTATATTCAAAAGAATACAGCAATTCTCATTGTCAAATCGTTTTTTGAATTTTCAGACATCAACTCTCGTAATTTAGATTTAAGTTGGGCTTTTAATGTGGCAGGATCTGAAAAAACAAAATAATCTTGATAAAAAGCTATATGTCAACTGATTTTATCAGAAACTAATTTTACATAGCGATTGGCGCTCTTATTATTTATGCCCGATTCTGTAGTATCTTGATTGAGACTTGGCGCTCAACATCTTGCAACTTTTAGGTTTATTCCATACCCATGTCGAAGTCATCTAAAATCAATAAATCTGCTAAACAAAAACAATCAACAATGCTGATGTATATCGGTATTGGAGCGGCTGTGATTGCCGCAGGAGCAGGGGGTGCGTATTTCTATTTTACTCAGCGATCGCAGTCAATTAAAGGCATTTTAGGTGCGGCGGCAGTGATCCCCCAAGAGGCGCAAGTGGTAATGGCTTTTAATACCAAATCTGAGCCTTGGAATAAACTAGCGCAATTTGGTACGCCTGCCTCACAAAAGCTGATTGGTGACGGCATTACCAAATCGCCGTTAAATTCTTTACTAGTCCAGAGTAAAACTGAATATAGTCGCGATGTGCAACCTTGGCTAGAGGGTTACATCATTACAGCGCTTGTGCCTAATGCCGCGCAGCCACAAGCACCTGCGGCAACTTTAGTAATTGCCCCAACCCGTGATCAAAGCAAATCCGATGCCTTTTTGACAAAATATCGTGGAGCGTTGGCGCAACAGGGGGCGAAGTTTACCGCCAAGCAATACAAAGATTTTACTTACTACGAGTCACCCACCCGCGATCCCAATAACAGTGTGGTAACTGCGGATATTGGTGGGCAGTATGTAGCGATCGCTACTAGCCCACTCTTAATTCAACAAGCGATCGACACTTATAAAGGCAGCAATCCGTCCCTTGCTAAGAAGCCGATTTTTGCCAAGATTTATGGTGCTACCAATCAAACCAAAATTGTCGAGCCACTGCTCCAAGTGTATTTAGATGGCGATGTTGCACTAGAGTTTATTGGCTCTCAAGCTAATCTCAATCTCAACGAAGCGGCGATCGCACAGTCAAAGCGAGAACTGGATGCGATGACTTTGACAGGTGGTACTCAGAAAGAAGGTTTGCGTTTTGAGATTAACACTTATCTCAAAAATAATAATTCTAATCCCCTCGCCAATAACGATGCAAAGGTTCTCAATCTCTTGCCACAGGAAACCTTTTTATTAGTTTCGGGTGTAAATCTTTATCAATCTTGGCAATCGCTAGTTACTCAAGCTAAAGGGAATGCAAGTTCTACGCAACTAATCGAGCAAATTCGTAAGGCTGTAAAAGATAGTACGAAACTCGATCTTGAGCAAGATATTCTCAAATGGATGAATGGTGAATTTGCGATCGCGGCTATTCCCAACAATCAGGGCATTTTGGCAAATCCTGGGTTTGGATTTGTCGCGATCGCCCAAGCTAGTGATCAGAATGCTGCCAAAACTGCGCTTGACAAAATTGATAAGGTCGCTCAAACAAATTCTGGAGGACTGTTGCCTAAAGGAGTAGATCTAAAACCAAAACAAATTGGTGATAAATCGGTAATTGCTTGGGCGATCGGCAATACTAACTGGGCAACACGCGGCACCTTAGATAATAATTTTGTTTTTTGGTCTATGGGCGATCTTGCCGATACCTTTGTTCCTAAACCTGCCAACAATTTACCTGAAAGTAGTTCTTTCAAAATTCTAACTACAGATATTCCTAAGTCCAATGGTGGTTACTTCTATCTGAATATGACTACTGCGCTCTCCCTTGCCGATCGCCTTTTACCGCCTGAAGTCAAATCTAACCCTAGTTTTACGGAAATTCGTTCTGTACTTGATGCAATTAACGGTATTGCTGTGACATCCACGAATGTTGATGCCAAGACTACTCGCCTAGACTTCTTGTTTACGCTTAAACCCACCCCAGGTAACTAGGATACTGCCCAGTAATCAAGTGCGCGGGCTAAGAGCTAAAACTACAGCAGTTCTCATTATAAAAATTGGTTGTTTGAAAGCCCGCCGTTGGCGGGCTTTCAAACAACCAATTTTGGTGTTTCCAGCGCCGAAGGCGCTGGAAACACCAAAATTGGTTGCATAATGAGAATCGCTGCTAAAATCAGCTTCAATGGGTTTAGCTCGTTCAGTTATCTTTAGATAACTTTAGATTTTAGCCAAGAACTTGAGTTCTTGCTGACTGGTGGTCTGTCATAAAAATATCACTTTTTCAAGGCTAGCAGAACGTAAAATATTAAAGATACTCAATATTGCCTTTAAAAAAATGGTTACAACTGCACCAAATACTCATTCCGATACTAGCGCCCGCGACCTATTTCAGGCTGCTTACGAAAATCGTTATACATGGGACAGCAATTTCCCAGGATTAACTGCCGATGTCTCTGTTGCGATCGATGGCGTAGCCCGTACTGGCAAGGCAAGTATCAATCCAGATCTATCCGTTGAAGTTAGCATGGATGAGCCACAACTAATCGATCGCACTACCCGCACCCCTAGCGGCGAAGAAAAAACGGTTTCTGTTGACGAAGGTCAAGAATGGCTATATAACCAACTGCGCGATGTGGTAACTCACCGCAAGCGTAAAACCTTTGAAGAAGCTCATGGTAAATCAGCGTTTAACCTTGGTGCCTCCGATGAATCAGGAGCCGTGGAGATCTTGGTTACTGGGGACTCGATGGGATCAAACTACAAAGTCCGTGGCAAAGAGATCTCGATGGTTAGCCGTGTTATGGGACGCATTGGCTTTGTGATTAATCACCTCGGACATTTGGATACTGGCGAAGGTTATATTTCTTCTCTCTATACTGCGGTGTTCCGTAATCCGATGAATGATGAGATCGTTCGTCAAGCTCGTTTTGAAGATATCTACGAAAAGATGGGCAATTACTATGTGATGACCAAGCAAATCGTACAGTCTAACGAACAAGGTCAAACCAAAAACTATGAAATTGCTTTTAGTAATATTCATCTACTAGGTTAGAGTTTAATCTTTTTAAAAAACCTTGCTCCGCTAGGTTTTTAAAAACTATTTAAGAATTGTCTAGCTCCCTTACAAATGGGGATTCAGGATGATCTTTTAGAAACCATTTAAGAATTGTCTAGATCCCCCCCAGCCCCCCTTAAAAAGGGGGGAGAATTAAATTCTTCCCCCTTTTTAAGGGGGATTGAGGGGGATCTCTTAGAACTTTTGAACGTAAGAAGTAATTCTTAAATGGTTTCTTAGAGCTTTTGACCACAGCAAGAAGTTCTTAAATGGTTTCTTTAAGATTGAAAAAGGGGCTAAATATAGCCCCTCGCCTGTTCTGAGAACAACAATGGTGGCGATAATTATGAGAGCAGATCTAGAACGGTTATTAATTTCGGAAGCGGAACTATTAGACTTGACAGGGTTTAATCGCCAACAGATTTTGCCATCAATGGAGTTAACCCCCCGCCAGATCAAGACCCATCGCGCGATTGCCTTGGGAATTGCCGCGCTTAACTTTATCTCATTTGCCAGTATTTTTTTGCCACCATTACGGATCATGGGAATTATCTTTTTGATTAGTTTGACATTGGGGGCATTGAGTTTAGCGATCGAATTTGTTGAAGTAACTGTACTTTTCTTTAGTGTGTCCATAGGCTCAGCTATTTTTTCGCTATATGTTCTGACAGGAGCGCCATTAGGTATAGTTCTGCTATGCCTTGGATTTGCGATCGCTAGTGGAATTTTGGCTTTGTTGCTGATCAGATTAATATTTCAACAATGGCGAAAGTCAAAAGATTCTCATCGACGAAAAGGTATTCCATCAGTTGTTTTACGGCTATTTGTTGAGGTTGATAAATGCAATAAGACTATCCGTGATATTGACATATTTGATCAGTTACAAGATGCAGGAAATCCGATTAAATTAGAGTCTAGAGAATCAGCGATCGCAGCTTTGAGAATGACACGCAATGATATTGTGCGGGCATTGAAAACTGAACGGATTTTACGAGAACATCCAGACTTTCATCCCGAGCGTTTTGATATTGATTTAAATGCGTTTGAATCCATCCAGATCAATAATCGTGCAAAGGAATATGGACGCATTTTTGCTGCAACTGTACAAATAGCGATCGATGTCCAGAAGGCAATGACTGAATTGCAAGAATCAACCTCAGATTTTTATTAAAAGTGTCGCTTAGAATTACTTTGAATGAAAATCTGTTTTTCACCTCAGACTCAAGGACAAGTAAGTTAAAGTAGGAGAATACCTGCAAGTGATTAAATGCCTCTATGAAAGATAACAAAGATGAAAACAATACTTTAGATGAAGATGAGTTATTTCGTTTGGGAGGGAAAAAGTCAAATTTTGTGATTACACCTGCGGAAGTTCGATATCACCATATTAAGGTTGAAGATTTGGATAAGCCCGTAGCTGCGATCGCCTATAACGGGTTGACCTACAGCTTATTTCGTACTAGCTTTGACTGGACAGAAGTAGAAAAAATAACGAGTCGTCTTTCGGCTGCCTACGTGATTACGGTCATCAAAAAAGGTTGGGCAATTTGGGTATTTGAATATTGAAGGCAGAATCACAGATTTAGACGGATTTTGAGATTTCACTGATTTTTATTTACAGCGCTTTGCGCTATATCTACAGCCATAAAAATCTGCGTCATCTTCTAATCCGTCTAAATCTGTGTTCTGTCTTTTTATTCTCGTTGTTCTACAAGTTCCGCAAAAGCCTGTTCAAAATCCTCATTTGTAATCCGCAAATTTTCTAATAGATCACTAGCATCACGCTGATGACGACGAATCGCAAAAATGGCAGCACGATTACTTAAGAAAGCAAGATCGGCTCCATTCCAATTCTCTGTTCTTTCTGCCCAAATGTCTAAATTGAGATTGTTTGCAAGGGGGCGATCGCGGTTATGCACTTCTAAAATCGAACTCCGACTATCACGATCGGGTAAATCTACCATCATATGTAGTTCGATACGCCCCGATCTCAATAGAGCAGGATCAATAGAATCACGGCGATTAGTTGCGCCAATTACTAATAGTCCCTCGGCAGATTGCAATCCGTCAAGTTCTGTAAGTAACTGTCCAATCACGCGATCGCTAACGCCACTATCGCCTTGATAGCTGCCCCTCGCAGGTGCAAGCGTATCGATCTCATCAATAAAGATGACGCAGGGAGCAGCCTGACGCGCTTGGGAAAATAACTGTCTGATTGATTGTTCGGAAGCACCCACCCATTTTGTCAATAGTTCTGAACCTGCAACGGAGATAAAATTCGCTTGGGCTTGAGTTGCGATCGCCTTGGCGAGTAAAGTTTTGCCAGTTCCAGGAGAACCGTAGAGCAACACACCGCGAGGAGCCTTGGCGCGAGTATGGGCATAGAGTGCAGGATCGACCAATGCCCCAGCGACCGCTTCTTGGAGAGTTTGCTTAACTTTGGTGAGTCCACCAATCTCTGACCATTGCACTTTGGGAACTTGAATTTGTAGCGATCTCAATACGGCGGGTTGGACTTGCTTGAGCGCAAATTCAAAATCCTCCCGATTCACATCTAGATTGTCGGGAATATCGGCAACATTTGTCACTTGTCGCCGTAGTGCATTAGTTGCCGCTACTTGGCAGAGTCCCTTAATATCGGCTCCCACATAGCCATAGGCGCGATCGGCGATATCTTCCAAATCGACATCACTAGTCAAAGGCATCGATCGCGTATGAATTTCGAGGATTTCACGGCGAGCCTTGCGATCGGGGATCGGGAAAATAATCTCGCGATCGAATCTGCCTGGGCGACGTAATGCAGGATCGATCGCATCAGGTCGATTGGTTGCCGCCAAGACAATCACGCCCTTAGTTTCGGCAAATCCATCCATTAAGCCTAACAACTGCGCCACTAGTCGCTTTTCCACTTCTCCTTCCACATTGGCGCGATTGGGAACGAGAGCATCAATTTCATCGATAAAAATCAAACATGGTGCGGATTTTGCCGCTTTCTCGAAAACCTGTCGTAGGCGAGTTTCCGCTTCACCATAGTATTTACTAATAATTTCTGGCCCGACGATCGCAATGTAATTTACGCCTAACAAATTGGCAAGCGATCGCGCCGTGAGGGTTTTGCCAGTTCCAGGGGGACCAACTAACAGAACGCCTTTAGGTGGTTCTAGTCCCAGTTTAGCTAGAATGTCAGGACGCTTTAGGGGAATTTCGACTAAATCACGTAACTGCGCTAAGGTATCTCCTAAACCGCCTACTAACTCTGCGATCGCTAGTGGTTTCTCATTTTGAGAATTATCTTTTGCTGGTTCGGGTTTGACGATATCGGGAGATGTAACTTCGCTACTCCCACCTGTTGCCGTAGCAGCACGAGGTGATCGAGGAATATTACCGCGTCGGGGAATACTCGATAATGGGCGTGAAGTAACATTTACTTCTGTATGTATTTCGCCAGCTTTCTGCTTTTCGTCTAATTTTTGCGCCAGATCGATGAGTTGATCGAGGTTTAGTAACTGCTTGACCTCATCCACTAGAGATTCCAAGCCCTCGACTTTAAAGGCAAATTTGTCCTTAAAACTATCTTTGTCATTACTCATCGATGCAGTTTCCTATTGATAATCTTCTGGGCAGCGGTTACATTCTATGTTAGCGCTGATTCTAACGTTGATTCAGGCGCGATCGCATCAGCATAAAGTAGAAGCGGGTTTCAACTTCGCTCAGCCCACGAACACGAAAATATTATGACAGCAAATATTCCAACTTCCGACCTATGCCATGTTTTTGTCTATGGCACACTCAAACCCAATGAAGCAAATTATGCAGAATATTGTGCGGGTAAAGCGATCGCTGAGCAACAGGCGATCGCCTATGGTGAATTATTCGCGCTGCCGATGGGCTATCCTGCGATGATTTTGGGTGATCAACAAGTTCATGGATATTTACTCTCATTTCCAGATATCAGCATTTTGGAATCACTTGATGATTTGGAAGATTATCAGTGCGATCGCGCTGCTGCTGAGAATGTATATAATCGTCAACAGATAGAAGTTTTTGATGTGGAAGGAAATTCACTAGGTTTTTCGTGGGCCTATTTGATGACCTTAGAACAAGTCACCAAGTTTGGAGGTATTGCTCAAATTGATGGATGTTGGAGTGGTCTAACACATCAAAACCCAAATAAATAAAGGCGGCGCTCTGCGCCGCCTTTATTTATTTGGGTTTTGATTTCCTATAGTTGAATGATTTGATTTAGGCGATCGCATACTTGCGTAAACAAATCGTTATCCAATTTGCTCAGTGGATGAGGCTTGGCTCCACGGAGCCGCCAGCCAAAGGACTTGGGCTGATGACAGAGAACATAGCTAGTTTTACTCGCTTTACTGCGTGAAGCTTTACCTACAGCAATGGCAAAGGGGTTGTCAGCATTGTATGCAGCCGTCGTCATTGGTAAGCCAATCACGATCGCGGTTTTGTCATTAAATATGCGTGGTGATAGCACCAAAAAAGGATGAATGTCTCGCATTTCTTTGCCGACCTGTGGATTGCAATCAATCCAGATAATATCTTGGCGATCGGGTATCCAATCTTTGGCGGCTTTTACCACTCTTCTGCGCCTAGCTTTTGTGCGGTTGTCATGACTTCGCCGCCATGTCGAGCGGGGTCAAACTGGGCGAGGCGTTCTTCGAGGGTTAATGGAGGATTGGGAACTGGGGCAATAATTACTACTCCGTCAATTACGGAGAGGCGCACGCGCTGGTTGACTTTTAGGTGGGCGGCACGGGCGATTGCGGCGGGTAAGCGTACTCCTAAGTTATTTCCCCATGTTTTGATATCTAGTATTGCTTCGGTCATGAGGTTTATACTTATATTTCTATGTTTAAACATAAGTATAAACATTTTGCAGTGCGATCTGTAGATCTATTTAGAAAAACTGCAATTAGCTTGATCGGTAAAAGTTTTCGTTAGAATAGCAACAGATGTGGAGGATGCCGAGCTATGACAAGAATCTTTTTGGCGAGGACTGAGGAGCAGAAAAGATTTCGGGAGGTGTTGCGATCGCTTCAACCAAATGCTGTTTCGCGGTTATTCTCGCAGAACTTTCCCACAGCAGCAAAACTTTTATCTGCGAAGAAAGAAGCGGTTGGCACCTCGCCGCATATTTTCTTGCTCTATGGCGAAGGGGGGATGGGGAAAACTAGTTTGGGGAGGCGGTTTTGTGAATTGGCTGCGAAAGAGTTTCCTAATTGCTTTGACGTTTTGCGATTGGATTGGGAAGAGGCAAAGAATGAGTATCCATCGCTGAATGTGGGACATGAATCAATTCGTCCTGAATCGGTGTTGGAGACGATTTATTTGGCGGTAAGTAAGGGACGCGAGGGGATTTTTGAGAAATATCGGCAGGTGGAGAAAACGCTGAAGCAAATTGAGGAGAAGGTGGATAAGGAACTGCAAGCAAGGCAGGGAGAGGGGGCGGAATATGCGCCGATTTTGAAAAAAGGTTTGAGTTGGTCATTGGGCGCTTTGCGGAAATTGCCACAGGTGGAGGCGATTCTGGGGGCAGGAGATGGCAAGGTGGATGAGGCGATCGCAGATGGGGCGGTGAGTGCTTTGGTGGGTTTGATGAAAAAGAAGTTGTCCTTGGAGGAACGCAGGATTTTTGCGACTCCCCATCGACAATTGGCTGAGGCTTTGGGGCATGGCTTACAGACGATTTCCGCGCAGAAACCCTTGGTGCTTTTGTTGGATACCTATGAGATTGTCGATCGCCTTGAGTGCGATCGCGTATTGCGGATGGTGATTAAGGCGGCGGGGCGGCGTGTGGTTTGGGCGATCGCGGGTCGGCAAAATCTGGCGGATAGCAAAAAAGTATTTCAGGATTATTTTCAGGGCTATCGGGATGTGTTTTCGGAAAATCTCTATGTTTATCCGATGAGTGAGTTTAGTCGGGAGCAGGTGAGTGAATATTTCGCACATCCTGAGATCAATGTGCCTCTGAGTGATGAGGCGGCGGAGTCGGTTAAGCAGTTTAGTTTGGGGATTCCCTTTGTTGTGCAGCAAATTGCGGCGATGCGTCAACAGGGGATCGAGCTGGCAACGATTCTCAGCGCTCCATCGGCGGATCGGGATGATGAGTCGCCCCGTGAGGCGGTGGTCAGGGCAACGAGCGATCGCTTTTTGCGGTATTGCTTGGATGAGCATGACCAAAAGGCGGTGTATGCAATGGCGATGATGCGCCGTCCTGATAATGAGCTTTTAAAGGCGATGCTGGGGGTGAATGACCTTGAGCCAGAGATGCGATCGCTGAAGGCAAGGCATTCGTTTGTGTTGTTGGAGGGTAAGGGCATTAGGTTGCATGACAAGCTAGAGAGCTTTTTGCAAGATTATCTGCGTTGTGGGTTGGCGGGACAGTCATCTATGGTGCGGGAGTTGAGCGATCGGGCTGTGGCTTATTTGGAACCGCGTTTGGGTGAATGGACTCAGGAGTTTACGGATACGGCGGATTATTTCGAGTCGGATCGGATTGCGAATGGTTTGTTGGATTTGGTGCAGTTTAAGTTTTGGCAAGATGTGGAGGTTGGCTGGCGCTATGCTGTGCCGCTTTTTGTGGAGAGTTGGCAATATGACCGCGATTGGCAAAAGCAACTTTTGGGGGTTATTGAGGCGTTTCAGGTGCGGTTTGATGGGGATAGCAAGAAGCGATTGCAAATCTTTAGCAAAGATTTGGGTTACTCTTCGTTCGATCCTGATAGTCGGAAGGTTTTGCTGGATGAGTTGGAGAGGTTAGCAAAACGGGGTTGGCTTGATGGCGATCATAAAACTGAATGTATGTTGATTCTCTCACTCCAACAAGGCAGTTTGTCTCGTCAACTTGAGAAATATTCAGAATCTCTACAGATATATCTTGAAGTAGAAAAGCAACTTCCTAAAACTGCACCCCATTTACAAAAAGATTTAGCAGAAGAATTTAGCGCAATTGGCTATAAATTTCTTTGGAAAGAAGGAGAACCAGTTGCATCGACTGAAGCTCAGACTGCTTATCAAAGTTCTGTTACATTAAATCCTGACAATTCCCTTGGATGGCGAGAGTTAGGTGTTAGTTATTATAAGTTGGAACAGTATGAATCAGCGATCTCATCCTATCAACAGGCGATCAACCTCGACCCAAAACATGCCTATCCCCATAACAATTTGGGCGGTGTCTACCACACACAAGGAGAATACAAATTAGCGATCGCATACTATCAACAGGCGATCAACCTCGACCCAAAATATGCCACTCCCCACCACAATTTGGGCTATATCTACCAAACACAAGGAGAATACGAATTAGCGATCGCATACTATCAACAGGCGATCAACCTCGACCCAAAATATGCCAATTCCCACAACGGATTGGGCAGTGTCTACAAAGCACAAGGAGAATACGAATTAGCGATCGTATCCTATCAACAGGCGATCAACCTCGACCCAAAATTTGCATTAGCTTACAACAGCTTGGGCTATGCTTTTCAATTACAAGGACATTACGAATTAGCAATCACATTCTATCAACAGGCAATTGAACTAGACTCAAAACTTACATCAGCTTATGACGATTTGGGCTATGTCTACCAAGTCCAAGGAGAGTATGACTTAGCGATCGCATCCTATCAACAAGCTCTTGAACTCGACCCAACATATGCGTCTTCTCACAATAGACTAGGCATAGCTTACCAATCTAAAGGAGATAATGAATTAGCTGTTGAATCTTATCAACAGGCAATCAAACTTGATCCCACTGATGTTAGTCCAATATTCAATCTTAGTATTGTAATGGGACTTCAAGACAAGCAGGATAAAGCTATTGAATTATTTAAACAAAGCTTATCAATTCTTTCTGGCAATTCACAATATGACCGCCTATTTCGGACATTACATGAAGTTGGAATTGGTGAAATTGAGCGCGGTACAAACAGCTTGCGAGAGATTTTAGAAACAGAGAAACCACCAGTGGGTATTCTGACAGAAGTTCTTAAAGATGCAGAACTTATAGCGCAATTTCCTACTAAACTTGAGGGCATTGATACTGTGGTTGAGATGCTGCATCAGGCGATTGAGAAGGCGCAATAAGTAGCGGCTTAGCATTTGCGCCACAATTTTAAAACCCATCACAGAAATCTCGATCCGCAAATGCTAAGCCCTCTCTGCTTTTACAGACAATTTGTCTCTGCGTTGCAAAGTTTTGGGCAGTGCATTCCCAAAAGAAGATGATCTAAAAATTTATAAATTCCTGCGGGAATGCACTGCCCCTACAGTTCGACTCTATGGGCGTGAATAAATAATGACATTAACAAAAATCGGGGATCTGGATATACATTAGGATTTTGTTGCGGTTTGGCGATTTCTTCCAAGTTTTGTAGAGCGATTAGATACTGAGGATTTTAGGCCACTACATCAACATTCAAAATTTGCTACACTGAAAAAATATAGATACATTGACTCACCATGTATTCCACAAACCAAAACCAACAAATCTTAGAAGCGATCAGTGAACTTAGCCAGCAGCAGATCCAGATAGTTTTACGATTTATTCAAACACTGCAACCCAAAAAGCTCTCTAACCCAACTTCTACACCATTCGATCCACTAGCAAACTTTATTGGAGCTACCAATCACGGCAATCTCGCCCAACAAATTGACCAAGACCTCTATGAGTAACGCCATATTCATCGATACATGGGGATGGCTCACCCTAAACGATGCAGGAGAACGCAGACATAAAGAAGTTGCAAATCTTTATCAAACGTTAATCGCAGAAAGAATACCCATCTATTCCAGTACTTTCGTTCTAGATGAAACATTCACATTATTTTTTAAGCGCCTTAACTCCTTCCAAGCCAAACAAGCAATGCTCCAACTATCTGAAGCATTTTCTACAGAGCAATTTGAACTAATCCAAATAGATGAATTTCGCTTTACTCAAACTCAAATGTTGCGTTTAAAGTATCTCGACAAACCCCAAATCTCTTTCACAGACTTAACTTCAATGCTAATTATGCAAGAATTTGATATCTATCGCATCTTGACAGAAGATGCACATTTTACCCAAGTCGGCTTAGGATTTCAACTTGAACCTAGCTCCTTTTGACTTACTGAAATAGTGATTATTAGCTAAAACCCTCTTTTGATCAACCGTCAAATTTTGTAGAGCGATTAGATATTGAAGAAGTAGGCGATCGCCCTATAAATACAGCTTAAGCTCATAGAAATCCAAATAGATTTCTACGAGCTTGGGCTAGTGATTCTTATTTAATTGCCAAAAATACTAATGAACTTCGCCGCGCTTAGCTTCAGCATCAATAGGCTTGGCGAAATACACCAGTAACAACTGCCAGAAAATCGCCACGAATAAAGGCAACTTCTGCAATGTCTTCACAAATTGGGGGCGATCGCTATCATTAATTGCCATCAGCTTGAAATTGTAATCAACGCATTTCTCCAATCTAGGGAAAAAGTCGGGATGACTAGTATCTAGCACCGCAGGGAATGCACTGATGGCAGTGTGATTAGTATTGATCACCACTTGCTTGTTATATTCACGAGCATCTAAACCAATGGATTTATAGAAATCAGCCCGTTCAAACACGGTAATCGTGTGCGTAGCAAATACCGTCAACAGGAAAAACCGCGCCCATAATTTAGCCTTCCATGTACCCCATAGCGCAGGCTGCGATCGCAACAACACCTTAAAGAAATCGCCATGACGGTTCTCATCCTGACACCAGCTTTCAAAATATTTGAAGAGAGGATAAAACTGGTTTTCTGGATGCTCTTTTAAATGGTAATGGACAAGAATATAGCGCCAGTAGCCAATTTTCTCTGACAGATAAACAGAATAAATTACCCATTCTGGCTTGAAGAATGTATAGCTGCGTTTTTTAGTCATATTGACTAAATCCAACGACAGATTAAAATCCTTCATCGCCTTATTCAAAAACCCTGCGTGACGTGCTTCATCCCTTGCCATAAGGTTAAAGGCTTCAGCCAACAGAGGACTGCGATCGCCTAGTTGACGAGACAATTCTTTAAATAGCAGAAATCCAGAGAATTCCGAGGTGCAAGAGCGCTCTAAGAAATCAATAAAAGCGGCGCGAGTTTCGCCATCAATATGTTCCCAAGACTGTAAAAACTCTCGATCGCGCTTGTAGTGATAGCGATTGTAATCAGTGCGAAGCTCTTCGACTACGGCTTCTAGTTCTGCCTGTTGCGATGATACATCCATCTTCGCAACAGCGTCATAGTCAGTGGTGTAGAATCTTGGAGTTAAGAGGGTTTCTTTAACAGGAACTTTAATACCTTCACGGAGGAGTTCTGGTTCGGGTCTAGATTGAATTGAAACCATAGTAGTAATTAGTTATATAGGTTTTTATAAAGTTTGAGATGTTTGATCCCCCTCAATCCCCCTTAAAAAGGGGGAAGAATTTAATTCTCCCCCCTTTTTAAGGGGGGCTGGGGGGGATCTATTGATTTTGAAAAAACTGAACCATCTTTTTGTCTTCACCCTTGATATGGTGCGCCAACCATTCAGTGAGAAATTGCGTGATTTCTGTTGTTACTGCTGCCGTATTGTGATCGCGCAACTTTAGAAGTAGCCGATCTACTTTGGATAAGAGACAATCATGGGTGCGTTTGTGGATATCGTATTCGGGATAATCCACCGCCATCATCAAAGCCTCTTCCGTTTGGAAATGCTCAATGGTGTGATTAGCTAAGCATTCTAGAAGCTCTTGCATTGTATAAATATTTTTTTTGGTAACAACAGCTTCATGGAGGGCATTAACAATCTCAAATAGTTGTTGATGTTGTCCATCGACCTGTGAGTTACCAGTGTTATATTCCTGTTGCCAACAAGCGATTGGTTTAGTCAAAGTAGAAAGCATGAATTTGTAGAAACAATGTATGTGTTAGGTTGTGCGAAGCACAAACGTGTTTGAAAGCGGATTTAACCGAAGTCCATTTGTCCGCGAAATCCAGTAAAAACACGAGTACCATCCTTAAGAATATGGATTTCGGTTTGATCGCTTGCCCAGTCAATTTTGTCTGCAAAAGCGGGATTAAAGACATGTAAACGCTGATTGCGCGACGAAACAGGAGAATCGGGCGCATGAATGGCAAGAGCCGAAACATAGGGGCCATCTATCAAAATATCAAGTTGGTCGAGGAGATCCTCAGCTCCCTCAGGAGCACTAGGCGATCGCAGTTCCGATAATGTATATCCCGTAAACGACATCACATTCAGTCCTGCGGCTTTAACCTGCTTGGCAAGGGCAGCTAGAGCAGGAGCCTGCAAAAATGGCTCACCTCCAGAAAAGGTGACTCCTTGATTAGCAGGATCACTGAGTATTCTTTCTGCGAGATCCTCTACTGACACGAGTTGATTAACATCGAAATACCAAGAGGAGGGATTAAAGCAGTCTGGACATTCGCGCCAGCAACCCTGTACCCAGACCACAGCACGACAACCAGGCCCATTTACCTCAGAGCGATTCAGATAGCCCATGATATTGAGTTGTGGTGTCATGTCAATCTCCAATGTTTCTGCGATCGCAACTTTAGAAGCCATTTAAGAATTACTTTCTACGGTCAAAGACTCTAAGAGATCCCCCTCAATCCCCCTTAAAAAGGGGGAAGAATTTAATTCTCCCCCCTTTTTAAGGGGGGCTGGGGGGGATCCAGACAATTCTTAAAGGGCTTCATATCTAGACTGACCTTGAGAACTTCCCAAGATCGTTCTTTTTCAGATAGGCATCAAACACTGAGGCAATATTACGGATTAACAAGCGTCCCGCAGGAGTAACCTCAATATGATCCCGTTCTATTTCGATCAAGCCATCTACTTCTAACTGCCGCAACTGCAAGCGTTCTGGTGCAAAATATTTGCCAAAATCGCGATCGCAGGTTAAGTGATATTTCGCTTCAATCTCTTGCTGTGAGAGTTCAAATTGACACATCAGTTCCATAATGATGGAACGGCGCAAAATGTCGTCGGCATTGAGTGTGACACCGCGCTCAATTGGCAATTCGCTTGCATCGATCGCCTTATAAAAGTCCTGTAAACCCTTATGATTTTGGGTATAGACGTTTTGCAGCATACTGATCGAGGTCATGCCGAAGCCTAAGAGGTCAGATTCAGGCTTGGTCGTATATCCTTGGAAATTACGATGTAAATTACCTTCTCGCTGAGCGATCGCCAATTCATCATTGGGTTTGGCGAAGTGATCCATGCCGATAAACACATAACCATGCTTGGTTAAGGTTTCAATCGTCATTTCCATAATTTGCAACTTCTCTTCTGGTGAAGGCAAAGTTTCGGGATCGATTTTCTTCTTTTGTAATGGCTTCAGCCAAGGCACATAGGCGAAGTTAAACACGGCAATGCGATCGGGATTAAGCGCGATCGTTTTGGCGAGGGTTTCGCGGAATGTCTCTAGGGTTTGGAAAGGTAATCCATAGATTAAATCCACATTTACGCCTTCAAATCCCACTTCGCGCATCCAACGCATTCCATCAAAGAGCATCTCTTCTGGCTGAATGCGATTGACGGCTTCTTGAACTTTGAAGTTAAAATCCTGAATACCAAAGCTAATGCGATTAAATCCGAGATTTCTTAAGCCTTGCAAATATTCTTTAGTCAGCGATCGCGGATTCACTTCGATGGAAATTTCCGCATCAGCAGCAAAGGTAAAATGCTCTTGTAGACAATGCCACAGGCGTTCTACTTGATCGAGGGAGAAATAATTGGGAGTGCCACCGCCCCAGTGCATTTGTTGGACTAAGCGATCGCGATGCACGGTTGCTGCAACTTGGGCAATGTGACGGATCAAATAACCTAAATAAGGCTCAGCAATTTCCTTCCGATTGCTAATTACGGTGTTGCAACCACAAAAATAACAGGGTTCGTCACAAAAAGGAATATGAGCATAGAGAGATAGCGGAGTTTTCTGCAAATTCCCTAAGGCGATCGCTCCTCGAAAATCCATCTCATCAAAATCTTCATTTAATTCTGTAGCTGGTGGATAGCTGGTATAGCGTGGAACTGGCTGATTGTATTTATGTAATAAATTAATATCAAATTTAACTGCTTGTGATAATGTGCTCATCCATTCAAATCCCTTAAATTCCTCTTGTCCTTTAGACTGATACCATGCGATCGTGATGTGTTGTGCTACCGACGCGATTCTGCTTAGTAAGTAGCTCAAAAACATGGGGATCAACTACTGCTCTAACATCGGCTTCTAACTCATCTACCACATTGCGATTGAGTGTAAAAGCATAGTTTGCCTCTTCCACAATTCTCAAAATTGTGTCTTCATCCACAACCAGAGAATCTAGCGTATGTCGATACTTATCCTTAAAATCTCTCTTTGCCTCAATGGTTGGTAGTTGGTCAAATTCATAGAAAGTTGTACCGCGATCGCTTGGCAAATCCAAAGCCGAACGAATAATATGTTTCAAAGCCTGTCCACCTGACAGATCTCCCATATAGCGCGTGTAGGAATGGGCAATGAGAAGGGCTGGATCAGTGTTAGAAATTTCCAGAATGCGATCGACATAAACCTGTCCTGCTTTTAAAGGAATAAGTTCTGAACGCCAATTATCACCAAAATAGAAAGCCAAATCTTGTTCTAAATTTGCTTGGCGATCGATTTCTGGGAAATACATTTTGCCAACGATGGGATGATCGGCATGACGCTTTAACTCTGCCTCAAGCGTACTGTAAACAAGGTAAAGATTAGCCAATAATTTTCTAAAAGGAACAATTTCCACAATTCCCTTAAGAAAGCACTTCATAAATGCGGTGTTTTCGGCGGCTGTATGAGACTGTTGTGTACCTTCGCGTAGACGGGTAGCTAAGTGACTAGTCATCGGTATTTACTCACTAAACTTAATCACTGCATCCTAGACCTTATACCTATATATAATGTCAAGCAAAGTTTTGTAACTAAAAAGAAAGGCTGCCTTGCAGCCTTTCTTTTTAGCCTAGATAATGTCCAGCAAAGTTTTGTCATTAATCAAAGCAATAATGCTCTTATACAAAATAATAGAGCCCAAAAACATAGCGGCGGGCGTAGCCCGCCGCTATGTTTTTGGGCTCTATATGGATCATTTTTTCCTTGGAGTTCCCTTAAACAACTAATTGATACTTAGCCTGAGCCAATCGATAAAGTGGTCGCCACACTAAGCGATTAGTTGTGACAACTAGTAGCGACATCACAATGGTGGAAGCCAGCAAAAGTGGGAAATCCCCCACGTCCGAGGCTTGCGTAATTGTCGATCCTAGCCCCGTTGCTGTCAGCACTCTTCCTTGAAACTTGACATATTCGCCAGCAATACTCGCATTCCATGCACCCCCAACGGCTGTAATAATCCCTGTCACTAAATACGGAAAAATCCCTGGCAAAATCAAAGTCTTCCAACGTTGCAATGGAGAAAGTTTATATACTCGCGCTGCTTCAAACAGTTCTGAAGGAATAGCTTGTGCTCCAGCAATTACATTGAACAGAATGTACCACATACTTCCTAAAGTCATCAGGATCACTGCACCAATATCCAAACCACCAGCCATATTCCCTAAATACAATAATAGAACTGGAAATAAAGCTGTCGCAGGAACTGAAGCGGCGATTTGGACAATTGGCTGCAAAAACTGGGCTAGCTTAGGATTTCTCCCGATCGATACTCCGATCGGAACCGTGATTATTAAAGAAATAATTAGGACGATAAATACTCGAATAGCAGTAAAAAGAGCACCGATCGCTACTTGTTTCCAAGAATTCAATGGCATATGACTCAGTAACGCGATCGCACTTGATGCACCACTCAAAACAATAAAACCTGCTAACCCAACTAATAGCCAGTTAAACCAATTAATCCACTGCGATGTTTTATGCAGACTAATCAGAGAGCTTGGAGCTTTACGTCTAAAGCTATGATTGACAGCTTCAGAGATTGGCATAAGCAAGCGATCGCTAATAATTCGCATCGTAGGCGATCGCCTTAAAAAGTCTAGTACTCGTGATTCTGGTACTTGAGCAGCTTCAACCGTCTCATTTTTAAACTTCTCAGCCCAAGCAATTAGAGGTCTCCACACAAAATAATCAATGATCGTAATTATGCCAATTAAAACCACTAGTCCACTAAAAATTGCTCGGTTATCGCCTGCATCTGCCGCCGCCTTCAGAAATGAACCTAGTCCTGGAAGCGTAAAGTCTCGATTGGAGAGCGTAAATGATTCTGTTTGCATCAAAAAGAACCAACCGCCAGCCACAGACATCACACTATTCCAAACTAAACCCACCACGCCTGAAGGTAGTTCTAGCGTCCAGAAACGCTGCCAAGCTCCGAGCCGATAAACTTGACTTGCTTCGATCAATTCTTTAGGAATACTACTTAGCGATTGATAAAAACTAAAGGTCATATTCCAAGTCATGCCCGTAAAAATCAGTAAAATCGAAGCAATCTCAATTCCCAATCGTTGCCCAGGAAACAAACCTACTAAAGCAAGTACAACAGCAGGCAAAAATGACAGTACTGGAATCGACTGGAGAACATCTAATAGAGGAATGAGAACCTTTGACCACAAAGCCGAACGATAGGCGACATAGGCATATAAGAGGCTAAACACCAACGAGATCGAGTATGCAGCCAACATTCTCACTAGTGTTTGCAATGCGTAACTAGGTAAAAAACTCAGGGATAGATTAACTACATAGCCACTTTCGTAAGTACCTGTAAAGTTCCTAGCAGTTTGTACAATGATGAATATAAAAGCAATGATCGCCAAAGGTAGTAAAACATCACCAAGGCTCCAACGCGAGCTAAATTTTGATTTGGGATCGATAGTGGGCTGATACATAAGCAATCCAGACTAAACATGAATTAGGCGATTTACGATTGACATTTACAGCAATTGAAGTAGCTAAGCAAAATTAAAAACCTAGGGTCAGAATTTGTACCGCCCGCTTAGTGGGCGGTACAAATTCTGGGGTTTTATATTTAGTTTTGCTTAGTTACTTACGATCAAACGAACCACAATAAATTATTGAAAAGTGTTGCTTCGCAACACTTTTCAATAATTTATTGTTTTGGGCTTGAACACAAAGCGCTGTAAGATAGGCGGCGATTTCCGCTGCCTATCTTAATTTATTCAGACTCTTCAGTTTCTGTAGTACTCTCTTCAATAAAGATTTCACCTGAAGGTTCGTCATAGCTGAATAATTCAGCATAGCGTCCCCAGTCCATTGCTGTCCTGAGTTGGCGCTGAGCTTCTTTACTAGTGAAATGATTCTCTAAAAGATCGAGAACTAATTCCTCCGAAATGCGATGATTACGCTTGGCCTGCAAAAGCTGGCAAATTTGTTGGACTAAGCGAATATTCTTTTGCAAAAGATCGCGAATAATTGCTTTGCGCTCATCAATATTACTATTAATAAAATTCTCACCGATCGCTGATAGTTGAATATCACCCTCCGTGACCGCAACTAGTTCCATTAGTTTGCTAGCGTCCACAATTGGCAATATATCATCTACTTCCAACAAAAGTTCTTGAGCAATTCGATATAGATCTTTATCTTGACGACCTTCCAGAAGTTCTAATAAGCCAGCTACTGAGCCAATGCGGACATGGGGAAGGGATTGATATTTTGCTTGAGTTTTAGGCTCAGAGCTGGAAGTCGTGGTGGTGGCAGTCTGCGTCGATAAATCTGGCAGATCAGGATTTGTCAAGATCTTGTAAACTTGGTCAACTAAGGCTTGGAACTCAGGGCTTTTGCGATCGCGATAATGGGGGAGTGTAATTGGCAAATCAGCACGAATTCGCCCAGGGTTACGCCCCAAAACAATTACGCGATCGGCAAGCGTCACCGCCTCTTCAATCCCATGCGTCACGATCAAAATTGACTTAGTGGGAATACGTTTTTCTAGCCAAAGGTCAAGCAACTCAAAACGTAAGTTCTCGGCAGTTAACACATCCAATGCCGAAAATGGCTCATCCATACATAACAATTCTGGCTCCACCGCCAAAGCTCTGGCAAAACCAACACGCTGACGCATCCCGCCTGATAGCTCTTTAGGATAAGCATTCTCAAATCCATCTAAACCAATCACATCGATCATCCGAAGGGCTTTTTGCTCTCTAGTATCCTTTGCTTCTCCCTTTGCTTTTAGCCCAAGTTCTACATTCTCTAAGACAGTTAACCAAGGATAAAGTGCAAAATTTTGAAAAACGATCGCTACCCCTGGGTTTAATCCTACTAATGGGCGATTGTAATAAAGTACTTTCCCAGAGGAAGGTGGGATTAACCCAGCAATCATTCGCATTAATGTTGACTTGCCAGAGCCTGATGGTCCTAACAAAGCAATAATTTCACCTACTTGCAACTGACAATTAATATTTTCAATAATCGAAATAGTCTGCCCATTTGGCTGTAAGTAAGACTTACCAACACCTTCTAAGGCAACGAAGCTATTTTTTGCGGCTTTTTGAACCATAATGTTATCTGTGCAGGTGTTTTGAGCTACATAGACAGGGAAGTTTTCGCTACCCAACCCAATACATTATCATCTAAGAGCGCTCAGAAATTACACTACATATGTTTTCCATGAATTTTTGGATCGCTTAATCCATATTTTCATAAAAGCTATGCTTCGCATGGCTTTTATAAAAATATAGTGGCTCGCTTATTCACAATTTGTTGTAAGTTAGTCTAAAGTCCATTGTAGATATAGCAAATATAGGACTTGCGCAAAAATGCCCTAAAATCCTCATTTTATCTCATTTTATCGTAAGGGCAATTCATGAATTGCCCCTACTCGTTCTTTTGCGTAAGTCCTAAAATAATCACCCATTCCTTAGATTGGGTCGCCATAAAATTCTTTTTAATTGTTAGATAATGTCCTACTCTCTCATCTCTGTTCCTCTGGGCACATTTCAAGTTAATGAACTTCTCTTCTCTGAAAGTGTAGATGAGTCAAATTTTGATCAAGTTTCTCAGTCGCAGGCGAACCTAGTTAAATTTTCGCTAATTGTACCTACTTACAATGAGAGCAAGAACTTAGCGAAGCTAGTGGAAATCCTGACTCAGTTATTAAATAATTATTTCCATGAAAACTATGAGTTAATTATCGTTGATGATGATAGTCCAGATTTGACTTGGCAAGTTGGATTAGATCTATTGCCAAACTATCCTCAATTGCGAGTAATGCGTCGTCAAGGAGAGAAAGGGCTTTCGACAGCGGTGATTCGGGGTTGGCAATCTTCGCAAGGAGAGATTTTGGGGGTGATTGATGGAGATTTGCAGCATCCACCAGAAACGCTGATTAAGATGCTTGATGAAATGGCGAAGGGAGCAGATTTAGCGGTGGCTAGTCGCCATGTCGAGGGTGGCGGTGTCAGCGATTGGGGATTTATGCGGCGGGTTCTATCAAGGGGCGCACAGATGCTAGGTCTGCTCATTTTACCTAATGTAATCGGTCGAGTTTCTGATCCGATGAGTGGCTATTTTATGGTCAGGCGCAGTGCGATCGCTAACTGTCCGATGAATCCCTTAGGCTATAAAATTTTGATTGAAGTACTTGGGCGCGGCAATATTGGCTCTGTTGCTGAGGTTGGCTATGTATTTCAAGAACGTCAAGAGGGCGAGAGTAAGGTGACTTGGCGGCAATATGTGGATTATATTTTGCATCTATTGCGTTTGCGATCGCGTGGTCGAGTTACCAAACTACGTGAAAAATTGCGAGTTCCTGTCAAACGTTTTTTTAAGTTTGGACTTGTTGGCTTGAGTGGCGTATTTATAGATATGGCAATCTTCTATTTACTTAGTGATGCTTCTTCTCTGGGATGGGGACTAACACGTAGTAAGATAATTGCGTCTGAAGTGGCAGTTCTCAATAATTTTCTTTGGAATGATCTCTGGACATTTCGGGATCTTTCTCAGCAACAATCTGGGTGGAAAAAAGTAATTAAGAGATTTGTGAAGTTCAATCTAATTTGCTTACTGGGGATTGGATTGAATCTGATAATCCTCAATCTCCTTTACAATTATTTCGGTGTCAATAAATATATTGCTAACTTGATTGCGATCGCGATCGTCACAATATGGAACTTCTGGTTTAATCTCAAACTTAGCTGGCGAGTTACCCAAACCAAATAATATAAAAAGTGGTGCAAAGCACCACTTTTTATATTATTTGGTTATTTATGATTACATTACCAACTTGGGTAACTTTATCAAGGTTGATCGCGGTTCCTATTATTTTTGGGCTATTTCTTTGGCAAGATAGCGAACTTACTCGCCTAATTGCGCTAAGCGTGTTTATCATTGCGGCAATTACCGATTGGCTAGATGGATATTTAGCAAGAAAACTTAATCAAATAACAGAACTGGGTAAATTCCTTGATCCCCTTGTCGATAAAGTCCTGACGATCGCCTTATTCTTATTGTTCATTGAACTCGGTCAGGTTCCTGCTTGGGCAGTATTTTTAATTATTACGCGAGAGCTATTGATCACCGCTTGGCGTGGTGCGCCGAGTGCATCTAGTCAGGAGATTTCTGGCGAAACAAGTAAACCGCAAATTGTTGGTGCAAATTTTTGGGGGAAAGCGAAAACTGTAATGCAAATCATAGCAATTGCCGCTTTATTGGTCAAAATTCCCTATGCGATCGCCTTTTTCTGGATTGCAGTCTTACTCACGTTGATTTCTGGCATTCTCTATGTTGTGCCAGCAGCAAAGGGCTAGTTATAATCCAAAGCGCCTTGTTGCCGATGGCAACAAGGCGCTTTGGATTATAATCAAATGAGTTGCGGTTGGAGTAAGGTTCTCATGGCGACATCACAAACAATAGGTAAAGCGTTTGGCAATCTGTTAGGCGGACGCTTTCGAGTTGTCCAAACGATCGCTGATGACGCTTATGGGCAGACCTACTTGGTTGAAGATACCGTTGCAGCGGAAATGCCGCGCTGGATTGCGAAGAGTTTTTGTTTGATTAATAAAACTAATCCGCAACTCGACTGGGCGCGATCACTATTTCGCAATCAAGTTCCTAAATTGCAGCAACTTAGCGATCGCAGTACTGACTTCCCAAAGATTACAACCTATTTTGAACAAGAGGAGGGATTTTATATCGTAGAAGAAGCGATTGATGGAACTCGTCTTAGTGATGAGACTGCATTAGGTAGACTCTATAGTGAGTCAGAATTAATTCAATTTCTGCGACAATTATTGACTAGTCTTCATATAGCCCATAGTTCTAATATGGTGCATGGAGATATCTGCCCCAGAAATTTAATTCGCCGTAAGCAGAATCAGAGAGACTATCAGGGCAGCAATCAATCTGTCAATAGTGGTGATCAGCATTTTGTGCTCACTAATTTTGCAGTTCTTAAAGGTATCTATGCAACGGCAGCTCAAAATGGAGTTGTCCTCGGTACGCCTAGCTATATGCCTTACGAGCAAGCCCTTGGAAATTTTACTCCTAGTTGTGATATTTACGCCCTTGGCTTAACTGCGATACAACTTCTCACTGGCTTACATCCTAGCCAGCTAGTTCGCCGAGAAGATCTGAATTTGCTTGACTGGCAGATGGGTTCAACGATTCACCCTAAATTAGCGCTCATTCTCAATCGCATGGTCAAGCATCATTCTGAAGATCGCTATCAGACTGCTCAAGAAGTTCTCTACGATCTCGATAACTTGCCTATGCAAGATGCTGAAAATTTCCAAATGCCCACGTTTACCTTTAGTCAAAATACGAATCGTTGGGCGATAGCGCTAGCCTGTATCGCTGGAATTAGTTGGGGTGTGATCAGTTTCTCTCAATATCTTCCCAAACTAGCCGTTACTCCTACCCCGACTCCTACAGTTGCTGAGCCTGCGCCAGTAACTTCTAATTATATATTGCGACAGACTCTCAAAGGACATACAGGTTGGGTGAGAGCCGTAGCTTTCTTTCCCAATGGATTTAGTCTTGCTAGTGGTAGTTACGATCGCACTTTAAAATTATGGAATACCCGTGACAATCAGTCTTTTGGGACTTTATCGAATCACCTTGGCTCGATTTCGGGAATTAATGCGATCGCCGTACATCCCAATGGCAATACTTTCGCTACCGCCTGTATCGATAAATCGATCAAGTTATGGAACTTCCGTAGTGGCAAACCAGTACGAAATATCGAAGGACATCTTGGACAGGTCTACAGTGTTGCCTATAGCCCTGATGGGAACACTTTGGTCAGCGCTAGTGCTGATAAAACGATTAAGCTTTGGAATTGGCGTAAAGGCGAACTATTACAAACTTTTGAAGGTCATCAGGATAAGGTTGTCTCTGTCGCTTTTTATCCAGATGGTAAAAGAATTGCCAGTGCAAGTTTTGACAAAACCATTAAAATCTGGGATGTAAATACAGGAAAGCAAGTTCTTAGCATGTCTGGACATGGGTCTCCTGTAAATGCGATCGCCTTTAGTCCCGATGGCAAACTACTCGCCAGTGGTAGCCAAGATCAAACTGTAAAAATCTGGGATGTGAGTTCTGGCAAAGTCGTTCGTACTCTTGCTGGGCATGTAGGTGGGGTGTTAGCGGTTGAGTTTAATCGTGATGGCAGTGTGATCGCTTCTGGTGGTGTGGATAAAACAATTCAGATTTGGGACGTGAAAACAGGTAAATCAATGCAAATCCTCAATCAACATGAAGCACCAGTCCTATCGCTCAGTTTTAGTCCTAAAGATGAAACTCTAGTCAGTGGTAGTGCCGATCGCACAGTCAAGGTCTGGCAATTGCAAGCTAAGTAAAGCACAATGCTTTACGCACAATTAAATTTGTCGAAAGTGTTGCTTGGCAACACTTTCGACAAATTTAATTGTGCGTAGGTACTTAGTATCAAAAACAAAAGTAGCACTTTTATTTTTTATTTATTTTGTTTTCCTATTGATAATTATAATCAATAGTGTTAGAGTGTTGATTATGTTCTGATGCGGCTTGACTCAGCACGCTTCATTACACATAGTTCAAATGCGTTGGCAGGAGTGAGTGGTGAAATGCTTTTTACAGGGATTGCTGATATAAATTTTAGTAAAAGTAACTATTTGTCACTCACTCCTTTCTTTTCTCTGGATAGAACAACAACCGATATTTAAAAGTTTATTAATAATTAATAGCAATAAAAACTACCCCAATATGACCTTTAAACAGTCTGCCTCGCCTCAGGTTGTCGGTATTTGCACCAGTCAATCTTTACGCCGCTTCGATTTACAACTATTGCGATCGCTATCGCGACAATATGAGATCGCCCAGTGGGAATATTGCCAAAACCCTGACGAAGCAATCGATCTAAATTTAGCGATCGCCTCATTGCACGAATACTTACAAACTTGTAAAGGCTCCGTGCATTTAGTTGGACATGGAATTGCGGGTTTAGTTGGGTGGCTCTATGCAAAACAATATCCCGAGCAGGTGCGATCGCTAACTTTGTTATCTGTGGGAGTTAACTTAGCAACTAGCTGGCATAGTCACTATTACGAGCAGCGTCAGTTAATAGGTTGTAGTCGGGAAACGATGCTGATGCGGACAGCGTTTTATCTATTTGGCTATCGCGATCGAGAGATGTTGTCTTGGCTAGCCAATTTGCTTAAGCAAGATCTCGATAATTCTCTGGTTCCCCATTCTCTCTATGCACCTACATATATCGCACCAGCTCCGATTGCTGTACCAATGTTAGTTTGTGGTGCATTAGATGACTATGTTATTGGCGGCGAAAATGCCTACCAAAGATGGAGATTGCATCTTAAAGATAGCGATCGCCTTTGGTTGAGTAATCAGGGAAAGCATTTCTTTCATTATTCGCAGTGGCAAGCAGTCAGCAATCAAATTCGTTCTTTTTGGAATTCTTTAGATCTTAATCATGTTGTTTCCATTAAACAGCAAATTGAACTTAGGTGATTTCTTCAAAACCCAAGAATTGATTGGCGGCGCGAAGCGCCGCCAATCAATTCTTGGGTTTTATGTCCTAGTGCGCTTGGCGACAGCTATATAAAGCCTATTATTCTCCCACCTGCCCCTACGCATGGGTATATTTTCTCTTGGAAATCAGCAATTCTCATTATGAAACCAATTTTGGTGTTTCCAGCGCCAAAGGCGCTGGAAACACCAAAATTGGTTGTTTGAAATCCCGCCAACGGCGGGATTTCAAACAACCAATTTTTATAATGAGAACTGCTGCTTGGAAATCTCCTTATACCAAAGCACAAAGTGGCGTAGCCACTTTGTACTTTTAAAACCCTTACAGGGTTTGCTTTTTAATTCACAGAAGTGTTGTCACACTTTTGTGAATTGGTATTAGGAGAAATCCATATCAAACCGAACTTAGGGACTTGCCTCACCGAAGGTGAGGCAAGTCCCTAAGTTCGATTTGATAATCCTATGGGTGATTTTGGGATAGATGATTTTGGGTACGATATGATTTATGAAGTGTAACGCCTAGCAGTAGGTGGCTTACACGCATAATTTTGGAGTTTCTCATGAAATTAGCTGAATTTCTGATCCAAGGACAGCAACTGCGGCAGCAGGATCGCACCTTAGCGATCGCCTATTTTGAGCAATGTCTTCAAAATACAGCCACTGGTGAAAACGTCGAAGAAGATCCCAGTACGACCATCAGGGTTTTACTTGATCTTGCTGTGGAGTTAATTGCCACAAAACAATCTGAATCATTGCAAAGAGCACAAGCTCTTGTGCAACAGGCGGGGGAAGCTTTAAATCAAAATCCAGATCATGTTCACGGACAAGAGGCTTATTTGCTGTATGTGCGTGCAATTCTGGCGCTCGAATTGGGGGAATTGAGCGATGTTTTACATGTTTTGGAGGCGGCTCATGAATCTTATGGAAATAGTTTGGAGGGACAATCTCTCGTTGATGATGCCATCGGTCAATATTATTTACAAGTAAATGATATTCAATCTGCTTTAATGAGTTTTGAGCGCTCCCTGTCAGCGCGACTAGAAATAGAAGACGAATGCACGATTGCCAAAAGCTACGTTTACTTGGGGCAATTGTATTTGGCTTCTGGTGATATTCATCAAGCAGCTAGCCTTTTTCAAAGTACTCTCGATATTGCTTTAGCCAATTCCGATAATTTTTTGCGTTTGCAGGCGCTTAAAGGAATGGTAAAAGTTGCGATCGCTGAGTCTCAATGGCAATTAGCTATTGAATTAAGTAAAGATGCGATATCTCTACTCAAAGAGCCTGTTGATTCCATCGAAATTGGCTATTTATATTGTGATATGGCTGAAGCTCTGCTAGGCAATCGCCAGGTTGAAGACAGCCTGATCTGTATCAGAGTGAATGTTCTGCCTCGTTTCCGCGATTATCAATATCTACGGGGGATTGCGATCGCCAAACATATTCGAGGACGCATCTATGTATATCGATTGCTCGATGGCTTAGATAGTCTTGATGAAGATGCGATCGAAACGGCTGAAGACTCATTACTTGATGCTTCGATCGCTTTTGAGCAATTTGGGATGATGCCTGAATATGCCAAATCTCTCTACGATTTAGCCTGTCTATATCAGATATGTGGTAGTTCGCAGTTTCAATATCAATATCAAGGCAAGTCTTTGCGATCGCTAGAATTATCGCTTAGTGTCTTAGATCAAATTGGCATGAGTAATACCCAGATTGCCTCACAGGTTGAAGCAATGCTAAATAAAGTCATGCGCGGTAGTTTCTAGCTAAAAAATAGAGTGGGCGCAAAGCGCCCACTCTATTTTTAGCTGTATTTATTTTTTAGCTATAAATGGGGGCGCAAAGCGCCCCATTTACTTTTTGCTTTTGGTGACAGCTATAGTTGCAAAAATCTGATACATTTGGCTTAATCTGAAAAACAATTTTAGGATTAGCATCCGAGGTTGATGCCATGACACAAAATCCACTAGTTGAACAAGCCAAACAGGGTAACGTTAATGCGATCGCATCGCTAATGAATCGATTGCTCAAGTCTCAAGCAATGCTAGCAAACGTTGAGCGTGACGGCGATCGCTTAGAAATTTTAATTGAGTCAGATCTGCGATCGCTAGACGATGAGGTACGAATTCCTAATCGGCAGGTACTAGTGGGGATGCTCAAGAAATGGTTTGTGACCCTTGAAGTTAAGACAGTTTCGAGAATCTCGGTGTCATGGCAGCAAACAGGATTTGATGAACCTGCATGGACTGAGGAAATTTACTTAGTTGAGCAAGAAGATCGCAATATTAGTGAAAATGGCGGAATCACTGAGACTCAACAAAGTCCTAGAATACCTCCTTTACCAGTATTGCCACAAAAATCTATGATTGAGCGAAATGTTCGCAGCGATCACACAAATAGCGAAAACAATCCTCCAGCATCTAGTACTGACCTAGATGAAATGTTTGGAGACACAAGTTTTCCTGAATCTTTACCAAATATTAATTCAACTAATTCTCTAGATCCTGATTTAGTTAAGATGCGATCGGCTAAGGAAACAGAGCTACTATTTTTTTCAGATGTTCCTTTAAGTCCTGATTCCACAGAGAGTAGTGATTTTCATTCTGAGGCAACAATTCCTTCGACAAATAACATTTCTTGGCAAGATTTAATTATTAGAACCCCAGTTTTTGCAATTCAGCTTGCTCAATACGTTGTTGTTTGTGCGATTATTATTGCCACCTTGAGAGGAATTCATACCGTTTTTGGTAGTAGCAAAGCACCTAAAGCTGTATCTGTTTCACCCCAATTGGTTATTAAGTAAGGATTATTGTGTCAACTCAATTCCATGTTTGTATTACTTTAGGAACTCGTCCAGAGGCTATTAAACTTGCTCCAATCATTCATCTATTCAGAAATAATCTTGAGTTCCAAACTTCGGTGATTTTAACTGGGCAACATCGAGAAATGGTGGAACAGGTGATGCAGTTGTTTGAACTCAAAGCAGATTATGACTTGGACATCATGCAGCCGAAGCAAACTCTCACTCAGATTACCTGTAACAGTTTGAACGGTTTAGAGAAGTTATACAAAGAAATTCAGCCAAATATTGTTCTAGTCCAAGGTGATACAACTACAGCTTTTGCGGCGGCGTTAGCTGCCTTTTATCAGCAAATTCCTGTTGGACATGTGGAGGCAGGGCTGCGAACAGACAATCTATTTAATCCATTTCCTGAAGAAGCAAATCGTCGTTTAGTCTCACAAATTGCCCAGCTTCATTTTGCGCCTACCAACGCCTCAGTGCATAATCTCCAAGTTTCTGGCGTAAAAACTGGTATCCACAACACAGGTAATACAGTAATTGATGCATTGTTATATGTTTCAGGGCGATCGCCTAAATGTGAGATTAAAGGCTTAGATTGGTCAGCCCATCGGGTGATTTTAGCCACCGTCCATCGTCGGGAGAATTGGGGAGAGCCGTTAGCTCAAATTATCCAAGCATGGTTGCAGATCTTGGCAGACTTTCCTGATGTGGCTTTGGTATTGCCATTGCATCTTAATCCTGTGGTGCGGGAGCCTTTAATCGAGAAACTGGGCAATCATCCACGGATTTTCTTGGTTGAACCTTTGGATTATGAACAATTGGTTGGGGCTATGCAGCGCTGCTATCTGATCATGAGTGACTCAGGTGGCTTGCAAGAAGAAGCCCCGAGTCTCGGTAAACCCGTATTGGTATTGCGTTCCACCACTGAGCGTCCAGAAGCGGTTGATGCAGGTACAAGCAAGCTGGTCGGCACAGAAACCGATGATATTGTGGCAGCGGCTTCCAAATTGCTCAGCGATCGCAATGCCTATGACCAAATGGCGAATATTGCTAATCCCTTTGGCGATGGCAAATCTAGTCAGCGTATCCTAGATATAGTTCATTCTTTTTTAAACGCCTCGCGCTGAACTGAAAAACAAAAAATTTGATAAAAGTGTTGCAGAGCAACACTTTTATCAAATTTTTTGTAATTGCTGTAAGAAATGTTATGCAACTCTCTAGACGTAAGCTCCTAACTAGCTTTGGCGTAGCAGCAAGTACAGTATTGCTGAGTAACTGTACGCCTAAAACCTCAGTAAATCAGTCACTTCAGATTAATCCTGAAGTGAAGGTGTCTGACATCCCAGAAGTACAATCAGTTCGGCTTGGCATAATTCCATCGCTCGAAATTGCGCCAATTTTAGTTGCCCAAAATAAAAAACTATTTGCCAAATATGGCATGACTGATGTGGAACTGGTTCCATTTAAATCTTGGCAAGATATCTGCGATCGCACGGCAATAGGAACCGAATTGGGCACAAGTGATGATGGTATTGATGGCGGGCATTTCTATAGTCCTTTACCTGAACTGATGAATGAGGGCTTAATCAAACGACATCCGCGCAAAACCGCTATGTATGTACTGATGCGACTGCATACTCATGGCGGATATATTGTTGCCTCTAAACGACTTAAGCCTTTTGGCATTCAGCTTAAACGTGCTACCTTCTCACCTTGGCAAGATGTTGCTAAGTTCTTTGGTCAGCCAATGTATGGTGCGATCGCAGAACTAGGCAGTAATTATGACCTATGGCTAAGATATTGGCTAGCATCAATGGATGTAATTCCTAAACAAAATATCGATATTCTGGAGATTCCATTTGATGAGATCATTCCACAAGTTAAACAGAATAAAGCTGATTTACTCTGCCTAGATAGCTGGCGCAGCCTTAAATTAATTGAAGCTAACCTTGCTGACCCTGCGATCGCTATTGGTGAGATCTGGCACAATTACCCTGGGGAGATTTTGGCAATGCGAGCTGATTGGGTAGATAAATATCCGATCGCGACTCAAGCTCTGCTCCAAGCGATTATGGAAGCACAGATCTGGTGTGATGATCCTGCTAATGTTAGGGAGTTGGATACACTTTTAGCTCTAAGTTTTACAAGTCGTAATCTCATATCTGAGCCGATCAAGATGTTTTCTCAGCTTTTCCAAAATAGTCCCAAACAAAGCATGAAAAGGCTGAAGATAGATAGCCCTAATTCCATTAGTTCTATTAAATATTGGTCAAATGATGATATATCGGTTTCATATCCATACAAAAGCCACGATTTTTGGTTTCTGAGAGAATATCATCGATGGAATCCTTTGCCTAATGATTTTGAGACTAAAGAAACCATTGATGCCGTAAATCGTGAAGATCTTTGGAAAAATGCAGCTAAAGCGATCGGGGTTCCTGATACCAATATCCCCATTTCAACTTCACGAGGAGTAGAAACTTTTTTTGATGGTTCAACTTACGATCCTAAATTATCAAACATATAGCAGTCGCCAAGTGTGAATAGGATATAAATTGATTGGCGGCGCGAAGCGCCGCCAATCAATTTATATCCTATTCACAAAAGTTTTGCCACACTTCTGTGAATTAAAAACTAAACCCAGTAAGGGTTTTAAAAACACAAAATGGCGTAGCCATTTTGTGTTTTGGTATGATTTGTCCTAAGACGAGTGACTGCAACTATAAAACCTAAAAACCTGTACCGCCAGCTAAGCAAGCGGTACAGGTTTTTAGGTTTTAGCGAAGTTTACTGTAATTCCGATTTAGACGGTAGCCCATACTATGAACTGTCTCAATTAAATCTTCGTTAGCACCTGCGGCTTTCATCTTTTGACGCAAACCTCGAATATGCACCTTCACGGTATGCTCCTCTGGCGGTGACTCCAAAGACCAAACATGCTCGATCATGACACTACGGCTCAATACCCTTCTTCCATTGCGAAGTAGCAATTCTAAAAGAGAATATTCCTTGGGCGTTAAATGGATAGGATTTTCACCATAGCCAACTTCGCAAGTGCTTGGATTAAGATACAGTTCACCCCACTCCAAGACTGGCGATGCGATTTGACTACCACGACGTAATAGGGCGCGAATCCTTGCAAATAGCTTTTGTAAATCAACAGGCTTAACAATATAATCATCGGCTCCCACGTCTAGCCCGTTAATTTCATGATCGATCGTGTCGCAAGCAGTAAGCATCAAGATTGGTAAGCTGTAGCCATGGGATCGCAACCGATGGCAGAGACTAATACCATCCAGTTCTGGCAACATTAAATCCAAAAGCATCAGATCGTAATCTAGGGACTGAGCTTGATGCCAGCCAGTTTCACCATCAGCGGCAATATCCACAACATAGCGCTCATCGGTTAGCGCTTCAGCCAAGGTTTCGGCAAGGCGGATATCATCTTCAACTAGAAGAATCCTCATAGGATGAATTTTTTTGGAGATGCGATCAGACTTCTCTAATTCTACAAAAATTTGTTACCAAAATTACGATTCCAAAACCCAAGAAATAATCGCAGTGCGAAGCGCCGCCATTATTTCTTGGGTTTTGGAGAGTGGCGGCAGCTATATATCACAGATTGCGACTTGTAAACCCAAATAAATGTAACAGAACATCAAGATTTATTGCCTAGAATCAATCTTTCCGTTTTCTTTACAATTCTCTAACTAGTTTCCTTACTTTTGGTATGGGATTATTTAGATTCATCGTGAGAAAACAGTGATTGTTTTTATATCACTTCGATTTTTCGCACAATACTTGATAGACAGGTTTAATTCTTCTACTCCCTTTAATTATATTCATTTAACATTAGAATCCATTTTTATTCCGAGAAGATATTTAACATGGTCAGTACTTTTATTAATCCATTGGTTAACCCAGAAGCAAACCTTGGGGTTAGTCGATTCGATGAAACAGAACCAATCCAACTTTGGCAAAATCATTCCGAATCTGAGGTCGATTTAGTTATTCGTGCCGCCTATCGCCAAGTACTTGGCAATGCCTATTTAATGGAAAGCGAACGGTTGCTTGTTGCCGAATCTCAACTTAGACAGGGAGAACTCTCTGTACGCGAATTTGTGCGTCAGATTGCCCTATCGGATCAGTATCGCGCTAGATTTTTTGAGCCATGTCCACGAATGCGATTAATTGAACTCAACTTCAAACATTTGCTCGGTCGTGCTCCTGAAAGTGCTGAAGAGATGGCTGATCATGCTCAGTTACTCGATCGCGGTGGGTTTGAGATGGAAATCAATAATTACATCGATAGCGATGAATATCATCATGCTTTTGGCGAAGATACCGTTCCTTACTATCGTGGGCATAAATCCCAAATGGGGAAGAAAATGGTGGGATTTACGCATATGTTTCAGCTTTTGCGCGGATCAGCTAGCAGCGATAAAGATCCAACTCATCAAAATCGCTTTCGACTGAATAGTTGTATTTTCCGAAATCGTCCAAGCGCGATCGCACCACTCAAGGGCGCATCTTCTGCTCCCTACGGCAAGCTCAAAGTTAGTGATACTGCTGCCATTCTTGCTGAAGTCTTTAAGCCTAAAGTCTCAGGTATCGGACAAGCCGATTCTTGGGGGACATCGGCAAGGTTTGCTGCCGAACAAGCATTACGCCAAACTCTACTCGATCAAGATCTCATTATCGAAAGTTTGCAAACACAACTTGCCGATCTTCGTCCAGCGGCTTCTATTGGTGCATCTTATCTCAAAAATTCTTGGCAACCTTTGGTCGTCTCAGTTCAAGGAGATGCCTCTGACTCCTTATTACAACAGTCAGACAATCAGATTAAACAGATTGCAAACCTGCAAGCTCAGATTGCCGATGCGCGGAGATATGCCTCGATCGGTGATGCGCGATTGAACAAATGGCGCAGCCGCGTTTTCAATAGTTAACGCTCAATGTAGAGCTTGACGCTTTGCGCCAAGTTCTAAAAATTCATTAAAATTTTTTAGGAGAATTATTTATGTCGCTTCCATTGTTAGAGTACAAACCTTTATCCCAAAATCAGCGCGTGGCTGGATTTGAAGTCGCAGGTGATGAGCAACCTCGGATTTATAGCACCGACAATCTGCTATCTGGCTTTGAGATGGATTTGTTGATCAGCGCCGCCTATCGTCAAATCTGCAATGAACAGCAGATGCTAGAAAGCCATCGTCAAGTAAATCTAGAGTCTCAGCTGCGAGCAGGACAAATTACAGTTAGAGGATTCATTCGTGGCTTGGTATTATCTGATTCCTTCAGACGATTGACTTTTGATAGTAATAATAACTATCGCTTTGCCGAGATTTGTATCCAGCGAATTCTTGGTCGTAATGTCTATAGCGATCGCGAAAAGATTGCATGGTCAATTGTGATTGCGACCAAGGGCATCCAAGCTTTTGTTGATGAGTTGCTCAGTAGCGAAGAATATCTCAGTAACTTTGGTGATAGTGTTGTTCCCTATCAACGTCGTCGTATCTTGGCTAAGCAGACCAAGGGCGAAGTCACCTTTGCTCATACTGCTCGTTATGGTGCTGACTATCGAGATCGTATGCCTAAACAAGTCTTTAAAGGCAATAAAGGCGCGGCTAGATTGGATTATGTCCGTTGGGAATGGCAAAAGAATCCACCTGCTATTGTTAGCAAAATTGGTGCAGGTATTACCTATGCTGGTGCTGCTTTTGTTGGTGTATTGCTATTGGGAGTTTTAATTGGGTTGTAAACTTTATAATTTATAAACAATCTTAAAAAAGCCTTGCAAAGCAAGGCTTTTTTAAGATTGTTTATAGTTAGTTATACCAATTCACAAAAGTGTGACAACACTTCTGTGAATTAGAAACCAAACCCTGTAAGGGTTTTAAAAACACAAAATGGCTGCGCCACTTTGTGTTTTGGTATTAGAGCGTTTGGAGCTACGTCCTTTTCAGGATGGTTGGGAGTATGACCAGTTTTTATGCGATCGCAATTTGCCTTAGCCTTTTCATCCTATTGGTAGGCTTCCTTTTTTTTACAAGAGAAGGAAATCGTCGTCGTACAGAAAAATTATTGCGACAGCAGAGCGATCGCGAAAGACTGGTTACACAAATTGCTCACCAAATTCGCCAATCCCTCAATCTTGATGAAGTCCTTGCCACCACAGTCAAAGAAGTCCAACTCTTTTTGCAAGCAGATCGCGTCCTAATTTATCGCCTATGGGACGATGGCACTGGTAGCGCTATCCATGAAACTGTCTTACCAGCCTACCCCAGTATTTTAGGTCAAGTCTTTCCCGAAGAAGTTTTCCCTCAACAATATCATCAAGCTTACTCTTTAGGAAAAGCTCGCTCCATTGCTAACGTTATGCAGGCTGATGTAGAACTGTGTCTTGCTGATTTTGTAAAACAGTTTGGAGTTCAAGCTAAACTAGTAGTACCAATTATTCAAGAAAATCGCAAAGGGAATGAGTCAGAAACTTCTCATCCCTATCTCTGGGGATTATTGATCGCGCATCAATGCAATCATCCACGCCAATGGGAAGACTGGGAAGTGGAGCTAATGAAGCAACTCGCTACTCAGGTAGCGATCGCTATTCAACAATCAGAGCTTTATAAGCAACTTCAACATCTCAATATGCAACTCGAACTGCGAGTTCAACAGCGTACCATCGAACTTGCTAATGTTAATGCTTCCCTACGAGATGAGATTTCAGAACGGCAGCGTACGGAAGTTGCCCTGCGCCATACCAATGAAACCCTCCAAGCTCTAGTCAGTGCTTCTCCCCGTGCAATTTTTATGCTGGATTTAGAAGGGAGAGTTAAAATCTGGAATCCTGCGGCTGAACAGATGTTTGGCTGGAAAGAAGATGAGGTAATTAATCATCCTAGTCCAATTCCATTAGATGAACAATTAGAAGATCGTACCACCATCCTAAATAGCGTTCTTCAAGGTAAAACCTATACTCGATTAGAAATGTCTCGCTTAAAAAAAGATGGCTCAGCGATCGACATCATTTTCTCGGCGGCTCCCTTGCCCGACTCAAATGGGGAAATCAGCGGACTCGTTGCTGTAATCGCGGATATTTCCGAACAAAAAAGACAAGCAGAACAGGTGCGACTATTGCAATCCGTCGTAGTCAATACCAATGACGCAGTAATCGTTACAGAAGCAGAATCTATCGACGCTCCTGGTCCCAGAATCCTCTATGTAAATGAAGCTTTTACAAGAATCACTGGCTACAAACCTGAAGAGGTGTTAGGAAAAACGCCACGAATTTTGCAAGGAGCAAAAACGGATCAAGCCCAACTCAAGAAAGTCCGCAATGCACTTTGCCGATGGGAATCTATCACGGTTGAAGTCATTAACTATTGCAAAGATGGATCAGAATTTTGGAATGAATTTAGCCTAGTGCCTGTCGCGAATGCAAAAGGTTGGTATACCCATTGGATTGCTGTGCAGCGTGACACTACTGAGCGTAAGCAAGTTGAACAAGCACTGCGACAAAGCGAAGAACGCTTCCGATCGCTGATCGAAAATGCCTTAGATATTATTATGATCCTCGATCCTGATGGCACAATTGGCTATGTTAGTCCCTCTGTCGAAAAAGTTTTAGGCTATGCTGTCACTGAGCTTGTTGGCGAAAATGTAAATGCATTTATTCATCCAGAGGATTTGCCGATCGCCCAAAGTTTTCCGCAAGTGACATTGCGCGATCGCCTTACCAATAATAATCAAGCCGAAATTCTCAATCCCATCGAATTTCGGCATCGGCATCAAGATGGTTCTTGGCGAATTCTTGAAGCCATCAGTCAGCCCTTTGCTGATAGTGCAGCAACTTTGCGCGTTATGGTCAATGCCCGTGACATCACTGAGCGTAAACGCCTTGATGAAATTTGGCTAGCTCTTGAAAGAGAGAAAGAACTAAGTGAGTTAAAAACGCGCTTTTTCTCCATGGCATCCCATGAGTTTCGCACGCCATTGAGCACAGCTTTAGCAGCAGCTCAGGTTCTCGAAAACTCTCAACAGGAATGGGATAATACTGAAAAAAGATTGCGTAACTTACATCGTATCCAAGATTCAGTGAGGAATATGGTGCAGTTACTTGATGACATTTTGACAATCAATCGTGCTGAGACAGGAAAACTCGCATTTAACCCTAAATCTCTAGCACTAGAAGCCTATTGCCGTCATTTCGTCGAAGAGATGCAACTCAATGCTGGAAATCTGCATCAGCTCACTTTTAGTTGTCAAGGAAGGTCTCAGCATGTTTGTCTGGATGAAAAGCTATTGCGATCGATGCTCTCTAATTTACTTTCTAACGCTATTAAATATTCTCCACAGGGTGGGAATATCTCTCTTTCTCTACAGTTCCAATCAGGCAACCTCATAATTAAAGTTCAAGATCAAGGGATTGGTATTTTACTAGAAGATCAAAAACAATTGTTTGAGCCCTTTCATCGAGGTAAAAATGTCAAAACTATCTCTGGCACTGGGCTAGGTTTAGTTGTCGTCAAAAAATGTGTGGATTTACATCAAGGGCATATTTCCATCAGTAGCGAAGTTGGACGAGGAACAACCTGTGTAATCAATATTCCCTTGAAATCCAAGCCCCTTAATGGGGATGGCTTGTTATAATTGCTATATCGCTCTGCCAAGGAAAAACTATCATGACTCAAGCGATCGCTCCCCCCGAAATCTCAACCAATGTCAAGGAAGATAGCCTTCTATGGACAAGTGCCGACCTAGAGCTACTACCCGACAACGGCAACCGTTATGAAATTATTAATGGAGAACTTTGCGTGACTAGAGCGCCTCACTGGAAACATCAAACCACCTGCGGCAACTTCTATGCCAAGCTCAAATTATGGTCAGATCAAACCAAATTAGGATATGCAGCAATCGGTGCAGGTGTGATCTTTGGTGATAAAGATGATGTTATTCCTGATGTGGTATGGGTCAGCAAAGAAAAATATGAAGCTTTGATTGATGAGTCAGGACATTTACTTGGTGCGCCTGATCTTGCGATCGAGATCCTGTCATCAGGCAAAGAAAATGAAAGACGCGATCGCGAAGTTAAGTTAAAGCTCTATTCATCTCAGGGTGTATTGGAATATTGGATCGCTGATTGGAGAGCTAAGCAAATCCAAGTATATCGCCGCGAGAATGGCATTCTCAAACTAACCATGACTCTATTTGTAAGTGATACAATCACTTCACCATTATTACCAGAATTCTCTTGTCCCCTAGCCCAGATTTTTGAATAAATAAAAGCGGCGCTTAGCGCCGCTTTTATTTATCGCTACTTAACTTCTTGTAAGTCTTGCACTTGCTCCGCTGGTTGAACCGTTGGCAGAACCTTCGGTTGAAGTACAGGAGGATTGGCGAGATAATCAGCAAGTTGAGCTTCGATTTGTTCGCGCACGATCGAGCGATATTCGAGGAAATGCTCACCTTGAGCGCAAACTGATAGATAGCTAGTCACCACATTTGGATAACGCTTCATCAAGTCAAAGAGATTAATCCAGAATTGGAAACGGGTCTTGCGCACAAAACCTTGTCTCCAGCATAGGATTAGCAAGGCTTTGATTGCAGTCCAATCAGTTTTCTTCTTAGCATCAGTCTTCTCACGCTTGATCCGCTTATATGGCGACTCGCCAAGAATCAAGAAATGGCGATAGGTACGATTGAGGAAGACAAGGGGATCATAAAGAGTCCAGAAAGCGTGAACATATTCCGTCGCAATATCTTCTAGAGGACGAGTGGGCATGAAATTCATCAAAGTGGCTTGATGCCCATTACTATTCTGGGTAATCATCCGTCCTTCTTTGTTCAATCGATGCCATAGCCCTGTGTCAGGCAAAGCTTGCAGCATACTGAAGAGAGCCGTCGGAACAGCGGTAAGTTCCACAAACTGAACAATGCGATCGCCTGCTCCTTTTTTCTCACCATCGAAGCCAATGATAAATCCAGCCATGACCCGAATTCCTGCTTTGGCGATGTTAATTACCGATTCAGACAGGGGATCACGATTGTTTTGGAACTTCTTAGTGAGCGCCAAACTATCAGTGTCAGGGGTTTCGATGCCAAGGAAGACGGAACCAAAATTACATTCCACCATCATCTGCATCATTTCAGGGTCTTGGGCAAGATCTACTGATGCTTCTGTTGCAAAGGAGAAGGGGAAATTACGCTCTTTCATCCAAGGTTTTAACTCTTGGAGCATTACCTTCACGTTGCGCTTGTTGCCGATGAAGTTATCATCAACCATGAAAATACTGCGTCTCCATCCGAGATCGTAGAGACATTGTAATTCAGCAAGAATCTGAGCAGGGGTCTTAGTACGAGGTTTACGTCCATAGAGAACGATGATGTCGCAAAATTCGCACTGGAAGGGGCAACCACGGGAGAATTGCACCGACATTTCCGCATAGCGGTTCATTTCTAATAGATCAAAACGGGGTATAGGCGTATCAGTGACCGCAGGTTTCTCGCCATTGGCTCGCAAAATACCACTGCGATCGCCTCTTTCTATTGCTTCAACAAACATCGGCAAAGTGATTTCGCCTTCGTCCAGAATCAAGAAGTCTGCACCTGAAACTTTCGCTTCTTCAGGTAAAGCGGTGGGGTAGGGGCCACCAACGGCGACCAATTTACCGCGTTTTTTCGCTTCTTGAATTTGAGCGAGAAAATCTGTCTTTTGGACGATCATCGCTGAGAGGATCACCACTTCCGCCCATTCCCACTCGGATTCGGTGATATCACGCACATTGCGATCGACTAGCTTAAATTCCCAAGTTTGTGGCAAGATCGCAGCAACTGTAACCATGCCAAGAGGTGGTAGTTGAGCCTTATAACCAACTAATTCTAGAGTTTTTTCAAACGACCAAAAGCTTTTGGGGAATAAGGGATAGACGAGTAAAACACGCATTATTTATATTTTGGGGTTGGGTTTGATTAATGTTGTACTGTAAATATTATAAGGGGAGGTGAGAAGCACCACCCTTATGAGCTTAGCTAGCAAGAAGATCAAGCTCCTTTTTAGAAACATCCTGAAGTTTTTTCAGACGTTTTTCTTCTACCCAATAAACAGCCAATTGTCCTTCGATTTCATTGCGCACGATATCGCGGTACTCCATGAAATGTTCATTGTGTGCGCAGACAGTTAGGTATTGTTCCCAAACCGCAGGGTTAGTCTTGATCATGCTAAACAAATGATGCCAGAACTTCCAACGAGTATTGCGTTTAAATCCTTGCCGCCAAATAACGATCGCCAGAGCCTTGAGATCAACCCAGCTAGGGGACTGATCTGGAGGTTTAACTCTAGGTGCGCCCATTTTAAGGTAGTAACTATAAACACGATCTAGATAGGCATTCGGCTCGTAGAGAGCGCAAAAGGCTTCAACATATTCATGAGCGATCTCTTCGATGGGGCGAGTCGGCACAAAATTCAACAGTGTGGTCTGGTTAATATTGCCATTACCACTCCGCAAGCGACCTTCTTTTTCTAGTCGATGTGAGAGTGCCGTATGAGGCAGTGCTTGCAACATCGCAAAAGTGGTGGCAGGAATGCCAGTCTGTTTTACAAATTGGACAATGCGATCGCCTGCTCCAGATTTTTCACCGTCAAACCCAATGATAAAGCCAGCCATTACCCGCAATCCTGTCTTGGTGATTGTTTCGACGGCTTCAATCAAAGAAGAGCGTGTATTTTGGAATTTTTGAGTAAGTTGTAAGCTTTCTTCGTCAGGAGTTTCAATACCGACGAACACAGCATCAAAACGACATTCCATCATCAGATCCATCAGTTCTTGATCAGCCGCCAGATCTACAGATGCTTCGGTGATAAAACTGAAAGGATATTGATGATTTAGCTGCCAAGTTTTTAACTCTTGCAACAACAGTCTGACGTTACGCTTGTTACCAATAAAATTATCATCAACCATAAATACGCTACGTCGCCACCCTAACTCATTGAGACGGTCAAGTTCGGCAAGTAGTTGGGCGGGAGTCTTGGTACGGGGTTTGCGTCCATACAGCACAATGATGTCGCAGAATTCGCATTGGAAAGGACATCCCCGCGAGAACTGAATCGACATCGAATCATAAGCATCAAGCTCTAAAAGATCAAAACGCGGCACAGGAGTACCCGTAATATCTGGCTTTTCAGTAGTGCGGAAAGTGCCACTGGGTTCGCCCTTGGCGATCGCCTCCACAAACATTGGCAAAGTAATTTCGCCCTCATCTAAAATAAGGTAATCAACACCTGCACCTTGAGGGTCTTCAGGCATCGAAGTAGGATAAGGCCCACCACAAGCAACTTTTTTGCCACGTCGCTTTGCTTCTTTAATTAAAGACAAAAGGTCATCTTTTTGGACGATCATTGCCGACAAAAGTACTAAATCCGCCCATTGCCACTCCGCCTCTGTGATTGTGCGTACATTGCGATCGACTAGTTTAAAGCTCCATTCTTGGGGCAAGATTGCCGCAACTGTGATCAAACCTAGCGGCGGTAGTAACACTTTACGATTTACTAGCTCTAAGATTTTTTCGTAAGACCAAAACGTTTTTGGAAAAAGTGGATAAACCAGTAAAACGTTCATTCGTTTAGGGATAAGTGGGCGGATACAAAAAAGCCTGCTGTACACAGCAGGCTTTTTAATTAGACAGCAGGAAAACCAGTACGGATATCTTCGATAATGCCGTCGCGGAGGACAATTTCTACGCGCATTTGGGCAATCAAGTTATCACCTTTACCTGCGGGGAAGTAGCTGTCAAGCTGCCCTTGGGAAACTTCTTGCTCTAGTTCCAGATTTTGAACTTGGGTCAATTGGGTCAACAATTGATTCTTTTGTTCTAATAATTCTGCCTTGACTCGATTCATTTCGGCGCGAATACCTTCGATCGCATTGGAAACTTCGGCAGAAAATGGTTTGATGCTTTGGCGTTCAATTTCGTTAATCTGACGTGAGCCTTGAGCATCGACTTGCTGAACTTGACCATCCAGTTGGGCAATTTGTTGTTGCAGTTGTTGCTGCATTTCCTCTTTCCAGCGCTGCGTCACAATTACTTGAATATTGGCGGTGCGACGCAATAAAAGCTGATTAGAAAAATCCATCGAATTCACACTTATCTCCAAATTTAGTAGTGTTTAATGCGAGAGCGGCTTTGCCGCTTTCACATTATGAAGTAGTTTTTAATGTGCAGGCGGCTTTGCCGCTTTCACATTATGAAGTAAACATTTTGACAATAATATCTTGATAACGCTCAAATACGATGTTACGTCGGATCTTGAATGTTTGCGTTAGGAACCCATTATCGATGGTAAAGGGTTCAGGCAAGAACTCGAAAACTCCGATGCGATCGTTGATGCTATACCCTGGGCGGTTTTGGACTTCACGGTTGAGTTCGTCACGATAGAGATTACGAATTTTGGGATTATTTAACATTGGCAAAATATTCGCCAAATTAGAATCAGCAGGAACTAAACCTGCGGCTTCTAGTGCCGATAGATTAGGAACAATCAAGACCCCCAACTGCTTTTGGTCTTGCCCCACTAGTACTACCTGATCAATATAGGTACTACGGATACAAGCATCTTCGATCGGCTGCGGTTCGATATTCTCACCATTAGTTAAGACGATCGTATCCTTGGCGCGACCTGTGATGACCAAATCATCCCATTTACTGACATAGCCCAAATCCCCTGTATCAAACCAGCCCTGCGGATCGATCGCTTTTGCCGTGGCTTCAGGATTTTTGTAATATCCCTGCATCACTTGTGGACCACGAATTAAAACTAGCCCTTGCTGACCGACTGGCACATCGGCTCTTGTAGACATATCGACAATGCGAGTTTCGGTATTGGGCAATGGCTGCCCATCGCCGCCGCGAATATTACGAGCTGGACGACGCACATGGGTAATCGGAGAAGTTTCAGTCAAGCCATAGCCGCCCAAAATCTCGATACCGACAATTTCATAAAAGTCTTCGAGGTGTTCTGCGATCGAGCCGCCACCGCTAACGATGTATTTGAAGTTGCCGCCAGTCGCCTCTCGGACTTTCTGATAAACCAACTTATTGCCGAGCTTGTGAATTACCCACAGCCCTACAACTACTAGCGAAGCCTTTAACTTATCACCAAGTGAAGGGTAGAGGTTTTCGACATTCAAACCTTGGACAATTCGCTTTGCCGTAATGTATTTCTGACTGGCTTTTAGGAAGAAATTCACTAAACGCTGCTTCTTAGCAGGTTGATCCCGAAAATTTTTCTGCACACCTTCATAAATCGATTCCCACAGACGTGGCACTGCGACCATATAGTCAGGCTTGTGTTCCTTGAGATCTTTTTTGATGGTGCGGAGATTGGTGTAAATCTGGGTGCATCCTTGGGAAAAGATGAAATATTCAAAGGTGCGCTCGTAGGAATGCCATGTCGGTAGGATGCTTAATACTTTTTCGTTGACTTTTAGCTGCAAAACCGACTGCGCTCCTTCCACTTCGTATAAGAAATTCCCGTGAGTGAGCATTACTCCTTTAGGTCTGGCTGTAGTGCCTGAGGTGTAGATCAGTGTGGCAAGTGTATCGCGCTGAATTAGGGGATTGCCTAAATCTTTACTACTGCCTTTTTGCAGCAATTGCTGGAAGTTATAAGCTCCTTCTGGCGGCGTTTCGTCTGAGAGCAAAATAATTTGCTTGACAGGTAATGTATGTAGTTCAGGTTCGAGTTTTTTGAGGGTGGCGAGATTTTCAACGACGATCGCAACACTATCACTATGCTCGATGATGTAGAGTAATTCGCTCCGTTCAGCTTGAGAGCTACGGGTGGCATTAGCTGCCCCGATCGCTAAAATTCCTTGATCAGCAATCAACCAACGTGGTGAGTTATCGGCAATTAGGGCAACTTTTTCGCCAAACTGGATACCCAGCGATCTCAAACCAGCACCAAAGGCATTAATTTGCTCAAAGGTATCTTTGTAAGAAATTCTGACAGGGGGCTTAGCATGGGGATCGTGAAGTGCGATCGCATCGGGATGATTTTTTGCACCCTGTTGCCAGAGTTGCCAGAGGCTAGAGGCTTGCGAAGGAGGAAAGGATATAGCCATAATTTAGGGGCGGATCTCACTAATGTTTAATTATTTTTGATTACTAGGAATTGTAGTTAAAAAATAAGCATTAACTTAAGAATTGGATTATTTCTAAAACCATTGGTTATTTTCAATGGATTGCATTTGAGTTCTCGTATATTTCCTTGAGCAATCCCTTCTGGTTACGACCGCTTTTAGTTTTACCACCAATAACTAGAAGCCATAATTCTGTAAATTGCCATTTGTATATTGGCATAGGATGCGCTGTCAAGTTGCGTAATTTAGCGATTTGGTCAATTTTACTAGCGGCTTTTTGGTTGCCTGAGAGCCAACTAGAAACTGGATGATCCCACTGCTCTAAAAATTCGTTTACTAATTGGCGATCTCTGGTTGATATTTTCTGATCATTAACTTTGTGATAGTAAAGGCGATCACGATCAATATTAGATAAACTATCTCTATTTAAAATTTCATCACTAAAAGTATCCCATTCCTTCGCAATCAAATAAGGCAAACTCCCAATAGTATATTTCCCTCTGTTTTTGAGAATCACTCCAGCGATCGCAAAATCTTTTTGCATTGGATTTTGTTTGCAAAGAAAGTGATAGAAGCTCTTAAAAAAAGACTGCACAATTTCTCTTTCAACAACGCTGGCAATATATAAACAGGAGGGTTTGTAGTCTGAAAAATCTTCTGTAAAAATGTCAGACTCAACTAAATACTTATGTTTATAGGCACTAAACAAATCATTTTTACTAGATATTTCAATATTTTCCCAAGCTTTAGCTCCAAGCCTTTTAATTAGTTTTGATTTAGTCTCTTGTTCATCATAATTAAAGGTTGCAATGTTTTGCTGATCGGCTAAAGTTTTGAGTTGATCTCTGAGTTGTAATATCTCTCCTCTTTCTGTATCTGAAAGATTAGCCTTTTCCCTGAAAATAGCGATCTCTGCATTAAGTAAGCGAATTTCCTCATCTTTATCCTTGAGGAGTTTGTACTTTTCTGCTAGATCGAGAGCATTGACAGCGGCTTTGATTAAGTTGTAGTAATTATTTTTTAAAATATCTACTTCCTGTGAAGTAGCCCGACTTTTACCGCGCAAAGCAGTCTTTTGTCCTTGCCGTATAGCTAATATTTCACCTTCGTGATTGCGGATGCGTAATTCCTTTTTCTCCCCCTGATCATCAGACAGCACCACAACCATGCATTCATACTTACGCTGACTGTAATAAAATTCTACTTTCATGATTTACTCGTTAATAAGAGCAGCGCTTCGCGCAGCCCTTATTAGATTTCAGCTTGAGGTAATTGATCGGGATTAATCCAATTTTTCCCACTTGATGACGAGTGGAGATTTCACAATAGAATGCGGTGTCGCAACCATATATCCTCCAAAGAATTGGGTTAGTTACAGTGCTTTGATCTTAGGAATTACATTCTGCGGTCAAAAGCTCTAAGAGATCCCCCTCAATCCCCCTTAAAAAGGGGGAAGAATTTTTTATTTATTTATTCTCCTTTTTAAGGGGGGCTGGGGGGGATCTACACCGTGAAACGTAGACAGGGAGAATAATTTTAAAAAGTTAGTTAGCCTTTGATGAAGGCGATCGCATGTTGCCAAATCACGATTTTATGTCCAGATGCATCCATGCAAATACATTGATCATCAATCCAAATAATCTTGCCGCGCAATTCATCGCCTGTGGTTAGTTTTACTTGGACTTCGTTTTTGTCGCGAATAATGGCATGAATGCGGCGAATGCTTGGCAGAGCCGTATTGAGTCCGATTTTGGTTGCTGTTGGTGCGCTCATCGTCTTACCTATGGCAGTTTTACGAATACTATCATTATGAAACTGATTTTGGATTTTTCATCGCCTACAGCGTTAAAAAATCCAAAATCAGTTTTGATGAAAGTCCGCCTTTGGCGGACTTTCATCAAAACTGATTTTATGCCTAAGCATAAAGTGGCGTAGCCTTTTTGTGAATCAAAACCCAAGAATTGATTGGCGGCACGAAGCGTCGCCAATCAATTCTTGGGTTTTGATTTGTCCTAATACCAATTCACAGAAGTGTTGTCACACTTTTGTGAATTAAAAACCAAACCCTGTAAGGGTTTTAAAAACACAAAATGGCTGCGCCACTTTGTGTTTTGGTATGACTACAGCTATAAAAATGAAAATTGCTAAAGCTAAAGGCAGCTCTTAGAGCTGCCTTTAGCTTATTTTTTGGAGACATAATTAAATTTGCCTTTACTAGAACCGCAAACCCAAGCCAGTTTGTAAAGATGTTGCCGATGTTCCACCAGAATTGCGATAGGCATCAAAGGCGAAGATCACATTGCCAAATAGGACAAGATTACTATTAGGTACTGTGTAATCAATTCCAGGTTGAATTACAAAGCTGTTTTTGTTGCCTACAGGTGTCGTATCAACCGTATTAGAAAGCGCTACACCAGCACCAATATAAACATCGGTATCAAAGTTTAATGGCACATCAAAGGAAACTGTTGGTACAACTGCGGTGCTATTACCAACCAAAATTTGGGTTCTGATCGAAACAGGGAGTTCTAAAAACTTATAGCGGGCTGCAATTAGACCAGATGTACGAGAGCTCTCACCTGCGGCAGTATTGCCACTTGTAAAGCCAAAACTAGCACCTACGCCTACATAGCTGCCATAAGCTGGCTGTGCTTGAGCTGAGGGAACTGCTGCGATCGCTGACATGCATCCCAATGCAGTCAAGCCAATCAAAATTTTATTTAAGTTAGTTATATTTTTCATTGATATCACTTCCTTGTGTGAGAAACGATTTATTTACTTAGTTTTTTACTTGGTTTTCTGAGTAACCCCGTCAGGGAGACAGACTATCACAAGTTGGAGAGTTTGGCGAAAATATTTATATCACCCAACTGGATATAGCCAAAATAGAGAAAAGACTGTAGTATCAAGGATCTATCTAGCAGATTCTGCTATCGATTAAAAACTTACCTATACAAAACTTGTCTCTTGACATATGGCAGAACTAGCAATTTGTTTTGTTTTGAGTCTTGGTGTTCCTTACACATTCTGGAAAATCGTTAAACCTTTTACGGATGTATAACTACTTAACTCAAAAAAATAGAGGAGACGCAAAGCGTCTCCTCTATTTTTTTGAGTAGTCATAGGCGGAGCAAAGCTTCGTCTATGACTACTTTTGGGCTAAATTTCTAAATTTGCTAAGCCTAAGTATGTAATTTTTGTTGGCTCGATCGCAAATCGACAGGGTAATACTTTCACTCCTTTAGCGATCGCTTCTTTTAAAAGCTTGGCGTATTCGGGATCGGCTTCTGCTCCTGCGGCAAAGCGATCGCAGTCACCACGATTAATAAAGAAAATTAAAGCAGCAGATGTATCTTCTGTAATTACTGACATCAACTCTCGTAAATGTTTTTGTCCTCTTGTTGTCACCGTATCAGGAAATAAAGCTAAGTTTCCCTTACACCAAGTTGTATTTTTAACTTCTACATAGGTTTTTTTAGCAGTAGCACTATCAGTCAATAGGAAATCAATACGACTCTTTTCGTTACCATAGCCAACTTCACCCTTGATATCGGTATATGGTTCTAGTTCTGGAAGTAAATGGAGATCGAGCATATGTCCGATTACGCGATTGGGAAGACTCGTATTAATCCCAATCCATTGTTCATCTAGATAAATTGCTTCCCAACTATAGGCAAGTTTACGCTTAGGATTGGAGTGATGAGAAATCAAAACGGGACTACCAATTTTGCATACACCTGTCATTGGGCCAGTATTAGCACAATGAGCAGTAATTATTTCGCCATTCTCTAGCTCTATATCGGCAAAGAACCTTTTATAGCGGCTGACCAGACGACCTGAGATGAGATCAGCGTAAGTATGGACTTGTGACATCTTGAGTTTAATTGGTTTGATATGAACGATGCAAAGCGCTGATCATATTAACATGAGAAGAAAGTCACTTTGACAGTAAGTTAATATGAGAATCAAACGTAGGCTGCATAGTCCTCTAATTAAGTTAGAACAGCGTGATGGCGTTCTGCAAGTTGTCGGCGGAAACTCTTGGCATTCTTATTTTCGCGATCCTTATCATCTCTTATTAACAATTCCTTGGATTGGATTTGTGGGGATCGTGGTGGGATTTGATATATTCCTCAATGCGGTTTTTGCTGTTCTCTATTTACTCGATGCTAATGCGATCGCAGGCATTCCAAAGGTAGGCTTTATGGAAGCTTTTTTCTTTAGTGTGCAGACCCTTGCTTCCATTGGCTATGGAGTAATGAATCCCCAAACACTTTATGCCAATCTTCTTGTTACCCTAGAATCGATCGCAAGTTTGATGTTATTTGCGGTGATCACGGGAATAGCCTTTACCAGATTTGCCAAATCTTCTTCTCGTGTGATGTTCAGTCGTGTTGCTACGATTCATAACTACAATGGTATTCCGACTCTAATGTTTCGTGCTGCTAACGAGCGACGTAATAATATTCTCGAAGCCAAGTTGAGTGTTTATCTAATGATCGATGAAGTGACGGAAGAAGGACAAATGATGCGGCGATTGCATGAATTAAAATTAGTGCGCGAGCATTCTCCTGTCTTTTTACTATCATGGACAGTGATGCATACTATCGATCAGAGTAGTCCTTTGTATGGTTTGACTTTAGAATCAATGGAACGATTACATGCTCAAGTCCTTGTATCGCTGACTGGTGTTGATGAAACAGTTGAAGGTACGCTTCACGCTCGACACTTTTATGCAGCCCGCAACCTCAAGTTCGATCGCCGTTTTGTTGATGTGATTCACATGGGAAATGATGGACATCGATATCTAGATTACACGTATTTTCACGAAACGACAGCTATATAAAGCCAATTAGAAAGCCATTTAAGAATTCACTAGATCCCCCCAGCCCCCCTTTTTAAGGGGGAGAATTTAATTCTTCCCCCTTAAAAAGGGGGATTGAGGGGGATCTCTTAGAGTTTTTGACCGCAGAAAGTAATTCTTAAATGGTTTCTTAGTTGAAGCCCAAGAAGATAATGGCGGCGCTTCGCGCCGCCATTATCTTCTTGGGCTTTGATTTTGTCCTAACGCAAGTGGCTACGACTTAAGTGAGTTTGAATCATTTGATCTAAAGCTTTCAGTTTTATAGGCTTAGCCAGATAGTCATTAGCTCCAGCTTCTAAGCACTTTTCGCGATCGCCTATCATCGCTAAAGCGGTCAGAGCAATAATCGGAATATTAACCAAATTAGGATCACGACGAATTTGTTGGGTTGCCTCTAGTCCATCGATACATGGCATCTGGATATCCATCAAAATCAAATCAGGTTGATGGATTTTGGCAAGAGCGATCGCCTCCTGTCCATCCCTTGCCACCTGATGTCGATAACCCTTAGCCTCTAGATAACTAGAAAAAGTAATGATATTAGCTTCGTTGTCTTCTGCGATCAAGATTAATGGTGACCATGTTGGATTTGGTTCACTCTTCTCAGGAGTATCTTCTGTATTAAGATCTGGCTCAAGAGGAAGATTTTGAGAAGATGAGATAATTTCATTGTAGGGCAAATCAAACATAAAGCAGCTACCAACACCTTTTTCGCTGGTTAGTCGCACTTGCCCTCCATGTAGTTCCACAATTCGTTTCACTAGCGCTAGTCCCAATCCTGTTCCTTCATATTTACGATTTAGAGAACTATCAATTTGGATAAAGGGTTGAAATAGCTTCGAGATATTCTCTGCTGAAATGCCAATGCCATTATCAATTACAGCAGCTCGCAAATAAGACATTGTAGAACTCGTGGCTTTTGTGGGCATTTGTTCAGGAGTCAGTCGTGATATTTCTAGAGTGATGCTCCCACCTTCAGGCGTAAATTTGACAGCATTATTTAGCAGGTTGATCAGCACTTGACGGATGCGCCGCTCATCAATCATTAGATCTGGTAAATCATTTGGAATTTTCTCTATTAATTGAATAGATTTTTGGAATGCTTGCTGTCTAATGAATACCAAGCTTGATTGGCATAACATTTGAATGGATGTAGCCGTTAAATCTAGGGTGATTTTTCCTGATTCGATTTTTGCAACATCTAAAATGTCATTGATCAATGATAAGAGGTGATTACCACTACGCTCGATCGTCAGTAATGCCTTGATTTGGCGATCGCTGATTGTACCTAAAATACGATCTTGCATCGCTTCAGTCATTCCCAAAATAGCATTGAGCGGTGTGCGCAGCTCATGGCTCATGTTAGCAAGAAACTCATCCTTGAGCCTTGTTGCACGGATGAGTTCTTCATTTGTGTGGGCGAGTTGTTTGTAGCTCTCCATTAGCAGTATTTCTGCTTGTTTCTTTTCTGCAAGCTCCAGTTGAGATTGTTCTAATAGACTCGACTGATAAATTGCGATCGCTAACTGATCGGATATCTGATAGCAAAAGTTAATCTCATGCTGTAACCAATGGCGAGTTGACGCGCATTGATGGATGCATAACAAGCCCCACAACTCCTTACCGCAAAGTAATGGCATCACGATATTTGCTTTCACCTGAAACTTAGCCAAGATATCAACGTGACAGACTTGTGAACCATTTTTATAGATATCATCGACGATATAGGCTCTTCCCTTAGCATAGAGAGCTGCATAGTTTTCGCCAAAGGTATGGTCATGAACCCTGACAGCCAACGCTGATACGAAGCCTTCAACAAGAGCTTCGGCAACAATTTCGCCATCATCAAAATTAGATTCGGGATAGAACTTAAAGATCCCGATGCGATCGGTATTAAGAAAATTTTGCATTTCCTGCACTGCCGTATCAAAAATAGTTTGCAAATCTAACGATCGCCTTATCTTTTGGGTGATTTCCGCCATCAGGATTTGCTGCTTTATTTTTTGTTGTAACTGTATTTCAGCTTGCTTGCGATCGCTTATATCCATCACAATCCCAAACAGTCTCGCCACCACATCTTCTGCATTCCTGACAGCTTCGGCTTTTAGAAATATATAACCAGATGAACCATCAGCGCGAAGAATCTGTAAATCTGTTTCAAAGGTTTCCCCAAACTGAATTGCTCTATCGATAAGTTGGAGAAATCGCTTGCGATCATCGATTGGGAAATATGCCAGCAACTCTTCATAGTTTGGCTCTGGGAAATTAGGATCGAGCTTAAAAACCCTAAAAACTTCTATTGACCAAGAATTTTCTCTGGTCTGAACATCTAACTCCCAACTACCGAGGTGGGCGATTTGCTGAGCTTCACGCAAGCGGCTCTCACTTCTTTGCAAATCAGCAGTCCGCGCTTGCACCTTTTTTCCTAAGGTTTCATTAAGATTTTGCAACATCTCGACCGACTGTTTACGTCCGCTAATATCGAGATGCGTCCCTATCATCCGCAGGGGATTACCATCAGTATCCCATTCCACTACCTTACCACTCGCCAAAACCCACACCCATCCGCCTATTTTGTGGCGCATCCTGAGTTCACACTCGTAAGTCTCAGTTTCTTTGCGGAAATGTTGTTCTAAAGCTAAGGTAGCCTTCTGTAGATCATCAGGATACGTATTTTGCTGCCATGTTTCAATGCTCAGAGGCTCTAGCTCCTCAATGCTATAACCAATAATCTCCGCCCAACGATCATTAAATGTCACAGATCCAGTCTGAATCGCCCAATCCCATAAGCCAATACCAGAACCTGCGATCGCCAGTTGCAATCTTTCCTTAGTACGAGCTAATTCTAGAGTTTGTTGTTGACGTTCTTTACGGCTCTTGATATCCTTTATGCCTCGTCTTACCGCCTCTGTTAGTTTGTTTAAGTGATCTTTTTGCAGGTAGTCATCTGCCCCTTGCCTCATGAGATCAATTGCTACAGATTCATTGATTTTTCCTAAAATGATGATAAAGGGTAGATCGAGATGGCTTTTCTGGAGGAGATCCAATACCTCAGGTGCTGTAATTTCAGGTAGATCATAATTTGCAATGATCACATCCCAAGCTCGGTTAGACAGGGCATTATGAATTGCTTCAGAGGCCTGCACGCGCTCCCATTCAACGATAAAATCTCCTCGCTGCAACTCTCGAACGACTAGAAGCGCATCATTCTCAATATCCTCAACTATTAAAATATTTAGAACATCAGACATGGGTTACATCTCTAGAGTAGAGTGATTGGTTCATTAATTCCTGCCCAGTAAGTTGCCAATTGACCTACAGCTTCAGTAAATTGAGTAAATTCAATTGGTTTCCGAACATAGCTATTTGCACCTAATTGATAACTTTCTATAATATCCCGTTGTTCACTTGATGAAGTGAGTATCACCACTGGTAACAGGCGCGTTCTTTCATTAGCGCGGATAGCTCTTAAAACATCTAGACCGTCAATTTTTGGTAATTTTAAGTCTAGAATCATAACGATAGGAAGGGGATTTGCATTAAAGACTGTGGCTAGGGCTTCTTCTCCATTACGGGCGATGAGGATTTCAGCAGAGATATTGGCTCGACGCAATGCCCTGACGGCCAGCCGTTCGTCATCAGGATTATCTTCAACTAATAAAATAGTCTGTTGCGATGCCATGATTTAATCTCCAATTCTAGGCGACGTATTGGGTACTGTAAAATAGATTGTCGCACCTTTTTCGACAAATCCCTCAGCCCAGACTTTTCCCCCATGTCGATGGATTGCTCTCTGCACGCTTGCCAGACCAATGCCAGTGCCTGCAAATTCATTGGTGTTATGTAGACGTTGGAAGACTCCGAAGAGCATTTTAGCAAATGCCATATCAAATCCTGCGCCATCATCACGAATAAAATAGATTAACTGATCCTCCTGCTGCATTATGCCAAATTCAATGCGCGATGTCGCATGATGGCTGGTAAATTTCCAAGCATTTTGGACTAAGTTACTGATCACCATTCGCATTAAGGTGAGATCGGCTGGTACGAATATGTTTGGAGTGATGACTACTTCTACTTCTCGTTCAGGCTCTAATACTTGTAATTCATTTACTTGTTCTTCAACCAATGCACTTAGGTTAACAAAGCTATACTGCATTTCCGATCGCGAAACGCGGGAGAGCCGCAATAGGTCATCAATCAGCATTCCCATCCGCTTAATATTGCGGCGGATGCGATCAAAGTAATCACGACCTTCATCGTCTAATTTATCATTATAATCCTCCATTAATGCATTACTATAGCCATCGATCGCCCTAAGAGGAGAGCGGAGATCATGGGAAACAGAATAAGCAAAGGCTTCTAACTCTTGGTTGGAGGATTGCAACTGAGCAGTGGTTTGCAAGATTTGAGATTCTGCCTGTTTGCGATCGGTAATGTCGATGTTAACCCCAACCATACGCTGTGCTTCACCCTGTGCGTTGCGCTGTACTATTGCATAGCCTTGGATAAAGCGAATTGTTCCGTCGGGGTGCACTACCCGAAATTCAGGATCGTAGTCTTTTTCACCTGTTAGTGCTTGTTGAATTGCCAATTCAGTCACGTTACGATCATCTGGATGTAAGCTGTTTGACCAAGCTTCATAAATGCTCGTGAACTGATTGGATTTAATGCCATATATCGCATACATGCGGTCATCCCAAGTGAGGATATTTTGAGTGATATCCCAGTCCCAAATACCGATCGCTGCTGACTTTACTGCTAGGGTGAGGCGAGTCGAGAGGTTTTGTAGTTCTTCTTCTTGTTGTTTACGGGCGGAAACATCACGACAGACACAAATCAGCAAGCCATCTTCTGTCAAGGTGAGCGATAACCCCTCCATAAATGTAGTTCTATCTTTACGGATAGCGATCGCTTCACCTTCCCAATGTCTATTAGCTCCTAAGACTGGAAACACTTCGTCCTCAAAACGCTGAAGCTCTTCTGGGGAATAGAGCATTCTCCAGTTTTTGCCCAAGAGTTCTTCTGGGCGAGTATAGCCAAATAAACTAACATGTGATGAGTTTATGTAAATATAGCAATTGTCTTTGAGGATCGCAATGCCATCCACGGCGGCTTCGATCGCAGTGAGTTGTTGTTTGAGTTGTTGCTCTGCTTGCTTGCGATCGCTAATGTCTTGTGCAGTCCCAATGGTTAACTTTACCTGTCCGCGATCGTCTCGACTAAATACTGTGTCGCGACTGTAGAGCCATCGCCATTCGCCATTGGCATGACGCATCCGATATTCAATTTCAAAAACTTCTTCCCCTTGAGCAGCCCTGATTTGTTGATAGTAGGCAGGTATTTTCGCAAGGTCTTCAGGATGCATGAGTGTCGCAAATAGCTCTGACCCCATAGCTTGTATCTCATCGGGAGTATAACCAAGGGATGTAGTAATCTCGCGATTGGTGTAAACGTTGCAATGTTCTTGCAGGTCATAGAGATAGAGAATGTTCGGCGATGCCTCGGCAATCTTTTGAACAAATCTTTGGTTTTCTAAAATCTCCTGTTCGATCACTTTGCGATCGGTGATATCAATACAAGAGCCGATATAGCCTAAAAATTCACCGTCAGCATCAAATCGAGGGTTGCCAGTATTTAGCATCCATCGATATTCACCGTCAAATCTTCTGAGACGATATTCCATCTCAAAGGATTGACGCATATCAAAAGAAGTCGTATAGACATCTAGACAAATTTGAAAATCGTCAGGATGAACCCCTTCAGCCCAGCCATTGCCAGATTCCTGTTCCATCATCCGCCCTGTAAAGTCTAGCCAAGTCTTGTTGAAGTGGAAGCAAAGTTTATCTAAACCTGACATCCAAATCAACACAGGTGCATAGTCTGCTAAATAGCGAAATCTTGCTTCACTTTCTTGAATAGCTAGCTCTGCCCGTTTGCGATCGCTAATATCTTGGGCGATACCTAAGAAACCAATAATTCGCTGATTGATATCCTTTAAAGCGGTAGCAGATAGCAACACAGGAAATCGAGAACCATCTTTGCGGATATAAGTCCATTCGTCTTCACTAGCAATACCTAGACGCGCTTTGGCGGCAAATACTTCAAAGCCAATGGGAATATTTTGCTCCAGTTCCGCAGAGATTATGGCAGCCCGATTAATTACCTCCTGAGGTTCGTGGATAATCTCTGGTGTGAATTGACCAATTAATTCAGAGGCGCTATAGCCTAACATTCTTTCCGCAGCTTTGTTAAAGGTCTGAATTACCCCATTTAAATCGGTGGAAATAAATGCATAATCAGCACCATCAAGAATAGCTCTTTGTAAACTATTGACTTGCCAAAGTGCTTGGGTACGTTCTTCGACCTTGGCTTCTAGCTCTTGATTGAGTTGTAGTAGGGCAGCCTCGGCTTGTTTGCGATCTCTGATATCCCTTGCAATTTTTGATGCGCCAACGATCTTTCCAGTTTCATCTCTAATCGGCGAAATGGTTAATGAAACATCAATCAATCTTCCATCTTTATGTTGGCGAAATGTATCATAATGTTGGACTATTTCTCCTGAATTAAGCTTCTCTAGCAGGAGTGATTCTTCATCCCTGAGGTTTTGGGGGATGCATAGAAGTACTGATTGACCAATGGCTTCCTCGGCAGTGTAGCCAAAAAGTCTTTCTGCCCCTAAGTTCCAACTAACTATTATGCCATCTAAATTCTTGCTAATGATGCCATCCGCAGACGATTCGACAATGGCTGCCAGTTTAGCTAAGGACGCTTCAGCTTGTTTGCGATCGCTAATATCCGTAATCGTCCCAACATAGCCGATGATTTCGCCCGACTCATCTCGTTCAGCCTCCGACTGACCAAGTGCCCAAGTAACTTGCTCTAAGTCATTTAGAAATCGATATTCTAAATAAAAAGGTCGGTTAGCTTGCACAGATGCATTCCATTCTGCCGAGACTAGTTCGCGATCGCTAGGATGAATGCCATTTACCCAACCAAAACCTGCTGCCTGCTCAGGTGTAAGTCCAGCAATCTCACACCAACGCTCATTTACATAAAGACATCTACCTTCAGTATCCGTCCGAAAAATCCCGACTGGGGCAGCACTCGCCAAAGAGGTAAATCTTTGCTCGCTCTGCTTAAGTTCTAACTCACGACGTTTTACATCCGTGAGATCTCTCCCTTCAGGAATTAATAACACGATTTGTCCAGAATCATTAAAGATGGGGCGTAATGAGAAGTCAATGGGAATAATCGTTTGATTTATTCCTAAGACATCAACTTCATAGCGCACAAATTCACCCTTGGCAGCACGGGCGATCGCTTGCTGCAACTGTAGTTGTGTTTCTGGTGAAACTTGCCACCAATGAGTTTCCCAAAAAGGTTGCCCCACGACATCTTCAAGCTCTATCCCAGCCGCCGTTAGCGAGGCTTGATTGGACTCCAGCAAAATCCCTTCGGGTGACAATAGACCAATAAATTGGAACATGTTGTCAAAAATGGCGCGAAATCTTTGTTCGCTCTCCCTGAGAGCAGATTCAGTGCGTTGCCGCTCTGCTTGTTCGATTTGGGCTTGCTCATAGGCGGCAGCTTGCTGGATTGCGATCGCAATCTGTACTGCCAACTCATTTAACAAGATTAAATCATCATCCTTCCATACTCGATAATCGTCACACTGATGTGCAATCAACAATCCCCATAATTTTCCTGAGACATGAATTGGAACGACAAGATTGGACTTAACCTGATATCCCTCTAGCATCTCAACATAACAGTTGGGATAATTGACCTGATGGATATTGGTGATCGCGATCGTTCGACCTTCTTGATACCTCTGAGCAATATCCCCGAGAAAACAAAAATCTTCGATCGTATCAGGCAATGATGCCCGCCAACCAGCACCCACCGACTCGGAGACGACCTCCCCTTTCCAATCGGGTTGAAACTGCCAAATTAACATGCGATCGCAACTAAGGAACGATCTCAGTTCTCGTACAGCGGCATTGAGGATTTCTGGCAAACTAAATAAAGCTGCAATATCTGTTGAAATCTTGGCGATCAACTGCTCCCGCTCGAACTTAGTATGGAGGTCCGCCGTGCGTTGCTCTACTTGATGCTCTAGTTCAGCATTGTAATTTTCTAGCAGTTTTAGTTTCTCTGCCTCTAACTGCGAAACCTTTTGCTCCAAAATTCTGGACAGAGTATATAGCTCTAATGGATTGAGTGCATTTAATAGACTGGTCTGAGTCACAACACCTAACAGTTCACCATGATCGCCAGTCACGACCAAGCGACGGATTGATCGCTGCTCCATGATCTGCTGCACCAACATCAAGGTGTCGTTAGGGCGTACCGCAAACACAGGAGCACTCATCACCATCTGCACTTCCACACGCTCTAATTGCAGACCTAGAGATTGAAACTGGACAATATCGCGTTCGGTGGTGATGCCTAAGGGAATTTGCAAGGGGTTTCCCTCTGGATCGATTTGGGCTTCCACAATCAAGACTGAGCCAACTCGTCGCTCTGCCATACTTTGGGCGATCGCTAGCATCGATGTCGATGGCTCGGCACAGACTACATTTGCCATCATCACCTCAGACACCAAACGCAAACGCAATAAATCGATAGGTCGCGCTAGTTGTCGCAAGCTCTCGTGGGTGATCATGCCCAACAGTCGAGCGTCTCGATCTAAAACAGGCATATGGCGAATGCGCAGATGCTGAAGCATATTCACTGCCGAGAATAGATCGGTAAAGTTAGCTTCTTGTAACGTGAGCACAGGTGATGCCATTACATCTTGCACGGTAACTGTATTAAGCGATCGCTGTTGGGCGCTGAGACGCACTACATCGCGTTCGGTCATAATACCGATAACTTTTTCACCTTCCATAACCAACACACAACTTGAGCGAGCCTCTTGATGAACGTTATCTGCGTAGTCGCTGATGTGATCAGCAGCACAGATATTTCGCATCTCGCTCATTTTCGCGATCGCTTCCATCACAGTAGTTTCGGCTGTAACCACCAAAGGGTTACGCACGATTGCCGATTTTAGTTCGATTTGAGTGAGTGTCGTTGTGGGTTTAGACATAAAGGTTTGCGGCGTAGTATGAATAGAAATTACTTTCCGAAACGAACGGTAGATCTCTTTTTGTATCGGTTTTCATTTTGCTGTAGGCAAAATGAAAACCCCAAAACCTTACTGAAACTAATTTTGGGCTTTCAAGGTGGATTGGGTAAGGTGAAGTAAAAAGTAGCTCCCTGTTCGATCACTGCATCTGCCCAAATTTTGCCTCCATGACGGTGAATTATTCTCTGGACTGTTGCCAAGCCAATTCCAGTGCCAGAGAATTCACTGGTGCTATGTAATCGTTGAAATACTCCAAAGAGTTTAGAGCTTTGCTCCATATTAAACCCTGCACCGTCATCATGCATAAAATAAGTCGTTTGTGCTAGCGTTTGATCTGGATTTTGGGTAATACCAAAGCTAATCTGAGCCGTAGGATGACGACTAGTAAATTTCCAAGCATTCTGCAAAAGATTCTCTAAGACTACGCGCATGAGGTTGCGATCGGCGTAGACCATGACATCTGGCACAACGATCAGCTCCACTATTCTCTCTGGCTGCAAAGCTTGGATGTCGCCAGAAATCTCTTGGACTAGTTCGCTAAGATTGACCTTGTCATAGCGCATTTCCGATCTAGATAGCCGCGATAGCAACAATAAGTCTTCGATCAGTGTTCCCATGCGATCGACGTTACGCTGGATACGATGAAAGTAATCTTTGCAATCATCATCGAAGCGATCGCCATAGTCTTCGAGCAAGATTTGACTGAACCCATTGATCGCCCGTAATGGTGCACGTAAGTCATGGGAAATAGAATAGGAAAAAGATTCTAGTTCATGGTTAGATGCTTCTAGTTGAGTACTGGTTTTTCGTAGTTCGAGATTAGACATCGAGAGCTGGGCATTAGCCTCGATCAGTCTGTCTTCGGCTCGCTGTCGTTCTGCTAGCTCAGACTGCAACTGTTCCACTAAATTAGCTTGCTGGATAGCGATCGCAAGTTGATTAGCAATTTGCTGTATAAACTCAATCTCTAGCTCTTGCCATTGTCTCGGTGCAGAACATTGATGAATGCATAGCAATCCCCACAAAAAATCTTCTCCTTCAAGCAAAGGTACAACTAAATTAGCTTGAATCTGAAATTGCTGCAAAAATTCTTTATGACATTCCGTTAGATCTGCAAGACTAATATCATCAACTATTTGAATGCGTCCACGCAAATACAACTCGGCATATTGTTCAGCAAAAATGTGATCGCCAATTTTAATATTAAGAATTGAGTCGATATTTTCAGCGATTGATTCAGAAACAAATTCGCCATCATTAAAATCAGAGTCGGGCGTAAATTTATAGATGCAAACGCGCTCAACATGAATAGATTTACGAATCTCCAATGTAGCAATTTCAAAGATTTTCGCCAAATCAAGGGATTGTCGAATCCGTTGAGTAATTTCTCCCACTAATATTGCGCGATCGTATTGTGATCGCAACGCAATTTCTGCCTGCTTTTGGGCTATGGTAGCCGCCTCAGCTACTTTCTTCGCTTTCAGGATTTCATCTTCGTACTGAATACGTTGGCGAATGGGAATAAAAATACAATCATTGACAAAATCTTCTCCCTGACTGCGCCGAGATGCATTGATCAGCATCGGGATATCATTACCATCTTTTGCTCTCAATGAGAAGTAGATCTCTTCAGCCTTGTTATGGAGTTTTAAAATTGGAAAGAAATGTGTCTGATAGAAAATACGACTAGCGATCGGTAAGATTGTTTCAAACTTCTTTCCCAAAAGGCTGTCAGCTTCATATCCTAATAGTTGCGATAGCGTAAAATTTGCGAGCACAATCAAGCCATCGTCGGTAAACGAAAGAAAGCCACAGGGAGCTTTGTTCAGTAGTTCTTCGATCTGTTGGCTCACAGAAATAGATAGTAAGAGGTTTGAACAATTTATTTAACTCATGTTATACCACTTCTTAAATTAAGAGCGTGCTTGAGAAGTTTCTTTACCCCCTCTAACTCCCCCTTGCAAAGGGCTACCGTGTATATATCAAGTCGGACTTACCCCCTTTAATTCCCCCCTTGCAAAGGGGGAAGACCAGAAATCTTGTTCCCTCCCCTTTGCAAGGGGAGGGTTAGGGTGGGGTAATTCCCTTGCTATAGATATTCATCTGCGCCTGCGGCTGGTAAAAACACTAACGAATCCCCATCATCCGCTTAGGAATGTATCTAGATTTTGGCGCATTGTTGTTGGTCGTGTGCTGTGCAATAGTATAAATATCGATAGGGAAGTATTTTGAACTCAGACATTATCAAACTTTCTGCACTGAAGTCAGCAATTATTCGAGATCTTTTGGTCGTCGATCGCGCTGCGACAGTCATGGAGGCGATCGCATTAATGAGTAGTGGGCGATCGCAATGTGATGCTGACAGTAATAGCGATATTCACCAGCAAGAATTTCTGCAAGAGTCGAGATCGAGCTGTGTATTTGTGGTCGAAGATCGAAAAGTCATTGGCATCATGACCGAGCGAGACGTAGTACGTCTGAGCGCTCAGACGCAAAATCTCGATTGCCTGTTGGTGAGTGAGGTGATGGCGCAACCTTTGGTGACTCTGCATGAGTCTGCCCTCACAGATTTGTTTTTAGCAGTCAACCTCATCCAACAGTTCCGCATTCGGCATTTGCCAATTCTCGATGAGCAAGACTGCCTAGTGGGTATGGTTACTCACGAAAGCTTAAGGCAAGTTTCGCGTCCCATCGATCTCATGCGACTGCGGCTAGTATCGGAGGTAATGACTGGCGATGTAGTTTGTGCTGCGAGCGATCGCTCGATGTTAGCCGTCGCCCAACTAATGGCAACCCAAAATGTTAGTTCCGTCATTATCGTAGAGTCGATCGCTGATGAAACATCTCTAAGGAGACCAGTAGGCATCGTCACCGAGAGAGATATCGTCCAGTTTCAGGCGCTAGGTTTAAATCTTGCTAACTACCAAGCGAGTTCAGTGATGAGCGCGCCAATTTTTGCGGTTACAAAAGAGGATACGCTCTGGACTGTGCATCAGATCATGGAGCAGCGATTGATTCGGCGTTTGGTAGTAACAGGGGAACTTGGCGAACTATTAGGCATTGTTACCCAGACCAGTTTGCTAAACGCACTAAATCCAACTGAAATCTATAATTTGGCAAAGATTTTAGAAGTCAAAGTATTGCAATTAGAAGCAGAGAAGTTAGAACTACTGGAAGATCGCAATGTTGAGCTAGAGAGACAGGTCGCAGAAAGAACGGAGTCTTTACTCAAAAAAGCAGAAAGAGAGCATCTCGTCGCTGAAATTGCCGATCGCATTCGCGTCTCCATGAACCTGCAAGAGGTTTTAGATATTTGCGTTACCGAGGTACGCGCCTTTTTACAATGCGATCGCGTAATCGTATACCAATTTCAACCTGATTGGAGCGGCGTGATTATTGCCGAATCAGTCGAGCGAAATTTGCCTTCGTCCTTAGGCAGGCACATTCAGGATTCTTGTTTTCAGGAACAAACTTCAACACTGTATGCCCATGACACTCCAATCTCAGTCAAAAACATCTATACTACGGGCTACGCTGACTGTCATATTCGCTTGCTAGAAGAATATCAGGTCAAGTCAAATTTGGTGGTTCCCATTCGCGCATCAGGAGGATTATGGGGGCTTTTAATCGGACACCAATGCACCGATTATCGAGATTGGCAAGATGATGATGTGCGATTCCTGCAAGATATTTCCGTGCAATTTGCGATCGTCATTCAACAAGCGATCGCCTATGAAAAACTTCAAACTGAGTTAGAGGCAAGAGAAGTTGCGAAAGTACTGATCCAGCAGCAGTTGACCGAATCCATAACATGGCAAAATCGCTATGAGACAGTAGGGCAAGCGATCGGACAGGTTCTATACGAATATAATTTTAGTACTGCTTTGATTACATGGGGCGCAAATGCAAAACTCATCCTCGGCTATGCATATTCAGATCTGCCCCTGCAATTGGATGGGTGGATGAATTTAATTCATCCTGAGGATCGATCTCATTTTCAGGAAGTTTTAGAACGGACTAGAGTCGATAAAACCCCCTTGTTTGCTCAATATAGGGTGCTGCATCGTGACGGTCATTACCTTTGGATGGAAGACCGTAATCAATGGCTATATGACCTTATGGGTAATACCATTGGCATAATCGGTGCGATCGCAAATATTAACGATCGCAAGCTGTCTGAACTGCGAACTGTAATGCAAAATTCAATATTAGAGCGAATTGCTAAAGCTGAACCTCTTCCTGTCATTCTCGACGCACTCGCGCGAACAACCGAAGAACAGATAGAAGGAGGACTATGTTCGATTATGCTCTGTTGCGAAGGTAAACTGCATTATGGTGCTGCTCCTAATTTGCCTAATGCCTACAATCAAGCGCTCGAAGGGCTTGCCATTGGCGAAGGGATTGGTTTCTGTGGGACGGCTGCATTTCGTCGGGAGCCTGTGATTGTCTCTGATATTGCCACCGATCCACTCTGGCAGAACTTTAAGTCACTTGCATTGGTGCATGAATTGAGATCCTGTTGGTCATTTCCAGCGATATCCAGTAATGGTTCTGTTTTAGCGACCTTTGCTATTTATCACAGGGATATCCACATTCCCCTAGAGCAAGAGTTAGCGGCGATCGCCCTAGCGGCAAATATTGCCAAAATTGCGATCGAGCAGGAAATTGCCACGCAAGCCCTAAAACAGATCAACCAAGAGCTCGAAGACCGTGTGGCAAACCGCACCACCGCTTTAGAGCAAACTAACAAAGAACTCGTTCGTGCCACCCGTCTCAAAGACGAGTTTCTCGCCAACATGAGTCACGAACTCCGCACGCCCCTTAATGCCATTTTAGGACTGTCAAATGCGCTCAAAGAAAAGCTTTTAGGCTCGTTGACTGAATCTCAATTAAACGCGATCGGCATTGTAGAATCAAGCGGCATACACCTACTAGAACTGATTAACGATATTCTCGATTTATCAAAAATTTCATCAGGAATTGTGGAATTAAAAACTGAACCCACCTCAGTCCAAAATCTCTGTGATTCCAGCCTAGTCTTCATCAAACAACAAGCATTTCAGAAGGGATTGGAAATCTATAGCAATATTCCTCAAAATATCAACAAAATCGATGTCGAAGAACGTCGCATCAAACAGGTTTTAATTAACTTACTCAACAATGCCGTCAAATTCACCCCAAGCGGTGGGAAAGTCAGCCTGTTAGTTGCTATCGGTAGTGGAGATACATGGCAAGGAGTGGCGACGATTCCGCAACAAATTAGAGCCATGAATTCGCCAGCGATCGTATTTCAAGTCACGGATACAGGTATTGGTATTGCTCCTGAAGATTTGCAACGACTCTTTCAACCCTTTATGCAGTTAGATAGCGCACTCAACCGACAATACGAAGGTACTGGCTTGGGTCTAGCTCTCGTTAAAAAGATCGTCGAACTTCATGGGGGGCAAGTCATCGCCGAGAGTCAAATAGGAAAGGGGAGTTGCTTTACCGTTGCCCTACCCTATGAAATGTTTGGGACTAGCGCTCCCTCGACCGACATGACTGATGCTACTCGACGATCGATCGCAGGTAATTCTGGCAAAGCGATCGCTCCGCTGATTTTGCTAGCTGAAGATAATGAGGCAAACATTGCCACCCTTACCGCTTATCTGACAGCACTCAATTACCGAGTGGTCATTGCTAGAAATGGCGAAGAAGCTGTGGCAATGGCTAAAGCTCATTCTCCAGATGCGATCATTATGGATATTCAAATGCCAAGAATGGATGGGCTAACAGCGATTCGCCTGATCCGAACCGATCCACAAATTGCGGCAATTCCAATTATTGCCTTAACAGCTCTGGCGATGGAAGGCGATCGCGAAAGATGTTTAGAGGCGGGAGCCAATGAATATCTGACTAAACCGATCATGTTTCAGCAACTTAATGATGCAATTCAACAAATTTTAGTTCAATAAATTTAGCTCAATAGAAAATATGAACGCACCCTCAATTTTGATCGTTGACGACGAACCGAATAATTTTGCAGTGATTGCTGCCCAATTAAGCGATTGTGACTATCAGATACATTATGCTTCCAGCGGTCAACAAGCTCTTTCATCCCTAGATATCTACAATCCCGATCTAATTTTACTGGATGTCATGATGCCTGGCATCAACGGCATTGAGGTCTGTCAGCAAATCAAAGCCATGCCAAAATGGCAAGCAATTCCGATCGTGATGGTGACAGCATTAAGTTCCAAATCAGACCTTGCCAAATGTTTAGATGCTGGAGCCGATGACTTCATCAGCAAGCCAGTTAATCCTGAGGAGTTACGCGCCCGTATTAAGTCAATGCTTAGAATCAAAAAGCAGTTTGACAAGATTCAGTCCTTAACGCAGATCCAAGAAAATACGATCGATACCTTAAAAATTTCTCTCGGAGCGCTGCGGGGCAACTTAGCCTCAAACCTATCCCACGAATTAAATACCCCCCTCTATGGCATCATCGCTCCGATCGAGTTAATCAAAGACTTTCTCAAAGACATGAAGATAGCTCCAGCCCTTGAGATGCTGGACATAGTCGATCAATCTGCCTGTCGCATAGAAATGCTAACAAAGAGATTACTTGTTTATTTTGAGTTAGAAGCATTCGTAAATAAGCAACATCCTGTTAAACCAATGCGAACTAAATTCTCCAGTACCGCCATCGAAACGACATTGCGATCGCAGGCTCAGAGTAGCAACCGTAGTAACGACCTAGTATTTTCGCTTGAGGATGCCGAGATCGCGCTATCAGAGCAATATCTATCCACGCTTTTGTATGAATTAGTCGATAATGCTTTGAAATTCTCCTCTTCTGGGACATCCATTACTGTTAGCAGTCAAATCGAGGGGGATATGCTGAAGTTATCCGTACTCGACTTAGGTCGAGGCATGACCGAAGAGCAAATTGCTAAAATTGATGCCTTTATTCAGTTTGAGCGCGAGACTTACGAGCAACAGGGGACTGGTCTTGGCTTAACCATCTCCCGAAAAATTGCCGAGCTAACTGGAGGACAATTTTGGATTACGAGTGTCTATCAGCATGAAACTACGGTACATCTGACACTGCCGATCGTTCGCAGTTAGCCAAGAATCTAGAATCATGGATAATGGAGGGAGACATTTAGAAAAATAATGCTTTCTATACTCCAGTCAAGGAGATGCTCTATTCAACCATATTTGAATCATTTGATCTAAAGACTTTAGCTTAACTGGCTTAGCTAAATAATCACTAGCTCCAACTTCAAGGAATCTTTCGCGATCGCCTATCATTGCCAAAGCCGTCAGCGCAATAATTGGAATATCAACCAGATTAGGATCGAGGCGGATTTGCTGGATTGCCTCTAAACCATCCATGACAGGCATTTGCATATCCATCAATATCAAATCAGGATGTTGGGCTTTAGCAAGGGCGATCGCCTGTTGTCCATCGTTTGCCAAGAGCATTTGATAACCCTTAGCTTCTAGATAGCTAGTAAATGTCATGATATTAGCTTCATTATCTTCTGCTAATAGAATTAGATGCGATTTTTTGCGAGTTGTTGTAGAAATTAGAGCCTCTAGACTTGAAATATTGATGTCGGGGAGTGAGAGAGGAATCGGAGAAAAAGGAGTGCATGGTAAATCGATCGCAAAACAACTGCCACTTCCCAACTCACTCGTTAGTGAAACTTTTCCCCCATGGAGTTCTACGATACGCTTTACTAGTGATAAGCCCAATCCTGTCCCAGCATATTGTCGATTTAAGGCGCTATCAATTTGGATGAATGGCTGGAATAACTTGGGGATATTCTCTGGGGTAATACCAATACCAGTATCGATCACGGCGATGCGGATAAATTGTGGCGTAGGGAAATCGAGATGATCAATATCGGTAGGTAGCTGCGTGACTTCTAGTGTAATACGTCCTTCCTCTAAAGTGAATTTAACCGCATTGTTAAGTAGATTAATCAATACTTGACGGATCCGCCTCTCGTCAATTAATAGTTCTGAAAGCTGTTGCGGTAGTTTAATCTCCAGTTGGATGCGCTTTTTCACGGATTGTTGTTTGATAAAGGCAAGACTAGATTGGCAAAGAGCAGCTACATCGGTGAGTGTGTAGTCTAGCTCAATCTGCCCCGATTCAATTTTGGCAACATCGAGGATATCGTTAATTAGCGATAATAGATGCGAACCACTGCGTTCAACAGTTTGTAACGCTTTGATTTGTTTCTCATTTACTGCACCAAAAACTCCCTCCTGTAGTCCTTCGGTCATACCTAAAATGGCATTGAGAGGAGTACGGAGCTCGTGACTCATATTAGCAAGGAATTCGTCTTTAAGTCGCGTAGCGCGAGCGAGTTCTTGATTGGATATCTCCAGTTGCTGATTGCTCTCACTCAGCTTAACTTCTGCTTCCTGACGTTCCGTAATATCATGTAGTGATATTAAATATGCAGGATAATTATTCCACTCAATCAGTACAAATTGCAGAACGCTTGCTCCTATTTTGCCATCTTTCTTGAGGTGATTGATTTCAAATTGTCTATTCAGTGAGTTAGGTATGCCAATGCTCTGACCAATAATTTCCGCAATTGACAGATCAAATATTTTTGCTGCTGATGGATTTGCAAACACTATTTTTCCATATTGATCGACGATCAATATGCCATCAGATATATTCGAGACAATCAGATTTAGACGGGTTTCACTGGTTATTAGTGCTTTTGTTCTCTCCAGTATTTTATTCTCTAGTTCCTGATTGAGTTGCCGCATCTGTGCCGTTGTATGTGCTTGTCGGAGCGCAATGCTAACGTGCGTTGCCAACTGCTGAAGTAATGTTACTGACGATCTCTCCCAAAGCCGCGATCGCCAACATTCCTGCGCTGCCAATAATCCCCAAAGCTCTCCTTCTTGGAGAATCGGTACGACAACGATCGCCTTTACCTGAAGGTTCTCTAAAAACTTGGTATGGCATTCTGTTAGACCCAAATAGATACTATCTGTTACCTGAATGCGTCCATTTTTGTAAGGTTCCACCATCGCTTCGCCAAAATGTGGATCGGTGAGGACTCTCCCTAGTAGAGAGTCGCAACCATGCGTAACCGATTCGGCAACAACAATACCGCTCCAGTCTGGCTCAAATCGGTAAGCGATAACGCGGTCAGTATTCAGGAATTGGCGTATTTCGGCAACTGTTGTGTCAAGAATAACTTGCAAGTCAAGGGATGCATTTATTCGATTGGCGATCGCTGTTAACAACGATTCATGTTCAATTTGATGTGGTTGACTTCGCTGATGCGATCGCTCTTTGTCTTTTAGCAATAGCAGTGATTGCAGGGTAATTAATCCGACTGGATAGTTATGCTCGTCAATTAGAGGTAAATGACTAAAGTGATGTTGGTGCAGTAAATTGAGAGGCGTTTCCACATCCCGAAAATCTTTTAGCGCTAATGACAGCACAGGTTGAGTCATTACAGCCGCAACCTGAGTTTGATTAATATCTAAGTCCTCAACCATTAACCGCATCAAGTCAGATTGAGTCACGATCCCGACGAGTTGAGACTCAGCAACAACCAAAACGCAGGATACGCAACTTTTGAAGATCTTGAACTCTCCCCCACTCTGCTCAGCTTGCATTACATCAAGCGCTTGCGCTTGAGCCATCAACTTCACCACATCCCTTACAGTGGAGTCAGCTTTGATAATCAGCAGATTGCTGGCGACCGATTGTTTTAATAGATTTGGACTATGGGGTTGGAGCACGACGACGAAAGTCCGTAAATATTAATTTATAATTTATTTTGATGCTTTGTAGAATATGGACGAAAGTTCTCTTGCTGTTAGCGAAGAGAGGCAACCACAGAGGAATTGCCCTTGCCTGAAAAAGTTGATTTGGTCGGGATTATGGACCCCCATGCCAGCCCTAAATCTTGCTCTCTCATGAATTCTTTCCACGTAATATTTAGTTGTTATACCAATTCACAAAAGTGTGACAACACTTCTGCGAATTAAAAGTCAAACCCTGTAAGGGTTTTAAAAACACAAAATGGCGTAGCCATTTTGTGTTTTGGCATTACTACATTATCTCTCAAATCAAAAAAAGTTGTTTAAAGATTTATCAAGCCAAGAAAAAAGGTTGCCTTAGAGCTTGGTTGAGAAGTCTTCTATCCCACATTCCGCTCTCAAAATAAGTAAAAAAACAATTAGGAATCAGGGAGAGGGAGAAGATAATAGCGACGACAAGCGGAGGGAAAG